>JAUSPL010000174.1 GCA_030656535.1 Gemmobacter sp. | reverse complement strand
CGGACGGCAGCGAAATCACCGGCGACGGTTGGCACCTGGAAGTGATCCATACCCCTGGACACCTTGGCAACCATATCTGCCTGCGGATGGGCGACACCCTGTTTTCCGGCGATCATGTGATGGGTTGGGCGACCTCCATCGTGTCGCCCCCGGACGGCGATATGGCGGCCTACATGGCCTCTCTGGACAGGCTTGCAGCCCTCGGCGCGCGCCGCATGCTCCCCGGCCACGGCGATCCGATCGAAGACGCCCCTGCCCGCGTCGCCGAACTTATCGCGCACCGGAAAGGCCGAGAGGCCGCCATCCTGGCCGACCTCGCATCCGGACCTGCAACGCCCTCCGAAATCACATCCCGGGTCTATGAAGGCCTGCCCGCATACCTCTTGCCAGCAGCCGAGCGAAATGTGCTGGCACATCTACTTGATTTACATGAAAAATCCCTGATCAAGACCGCCAAACTGCCATCCCCGACCAGCCGTTTTGACCTAAGATAGAAATAGTCTACCCGGACCGACGTTTTCTTCTGAAAGGTTCTGGACGCCCCCGAAACCTCTTGCTATACGGCACACGTGTTCCGGCGTAGCTCAGCGGTAGAGCAGTTGACTGTTAATCAATTGGTCGTAGGTTCGATCCCTACCGCCGGAGCCAAATTAAACGGGAAATCCGTTTGATCTCAATGCTATCAGCCACTTGCGTCCCGTGTCGCTACACCGTTAGCTACACGAGGACTACACGATGGGGTTGATGGTCATTTTACAGCATACAAAGAAACTAGCCGATGGACGGTATCGTTACCGCCGCAGATACCCAGAGGACGTGCGCGCCAACTTGGGTTGGGAGTTCATCCGTACCAGCGCCGACCCGTTGTCGGACAAGGCGATGCATCGCTGGCATCTTGATCGGGAAGCCGAATTCGACCTTTCCGTGACTAAGCAGCGACGCCTGACGGGCGACCCTACAGCCACACCAATGGAACTCTGCGAGGTAAGCCGCGAACGGGCACGCGACCTGTTGGCTGGCGTGAAGGGGCTTGAGGAAGACGAAGCACGGGCCGTTCTGGCCGAGTCGATTGCCGCAGCCTATCCCGAAGACCCTGAGACCGGAGACAGAACCGGCTTCTCGCGTGTCGATGCCGCGATGATATTGGCCTTGATAGACCCGGACGCCCCCTGCCCGCCTCCGAACATCGAAGACGCCAAGCGCCTCTATACCAAGGAAAAGGCTGGGGACGCGTCAACCGAAAGGGGCCGGAAGCGCCGCAACGATATCGACCGAGTGTTTCGCCTCGTGGATGAGGCGCTGGGCAATCGGGTGAAGCTGCCCTTGACGGACCTGCGCGATGCCGATGCCCGGGCCGTTCGGGACCACATGTTGCAGCGGACCAAGGCGGGCACGGGCGGTGAAACGGTCAAGGCGTCGTCGGTGCGCCGCGAAATGAACGTGTTATCTGCGGCGTGGAAGGTGGCCCTAAAGGGATTTGACCTGAACCGTGGCGCACAGGCGGTCAACATCTTCGCTGGCCTCGACATTCCTCAAGAGGAAGGCCAGTCGCAACAGTCCGAACGCGACCCATTGCCGCACGCAGTCATTGCAGCCATGTGGACCAAACTGCAAACGGCACGCGAAAAGGAAGGCGGCAAACTGCCCGTGTTGCGCTTGATCTGGCGCATGCTGGCCGGGACCGGGTGCAGGGAGTCGGAAATCGCGGGGCTGCGGTTGAAGGATGTGGTGCTGACCGGCGAACTTCCGCACATCAAGGTGGCGTGGCACGAAGACCGCCGTGTCAAGAATCGCGCTTCGATTCGTGCCGTTCCGCTGATTGGTGATGCACTTGCCGCTGCCAAGGAAGCTGCCGCCCATGCCGGAAAGGGACCGGCCCTGTTTGTCGACTACTACGGCGCGGGTGGTGGAAACCGCCTGTCGGCTGCCCTTATGAAGCATCTCAAAGATGTTCGCGCAGGTGATGAACCGGAAAAGCAAGTCATCCATTCGCTGCGGCATAACATGGCCGATTGGCTTCGCCTGTCCCGGGCTGAGACAAGAACCGAAAACCTCATCCTTGGCCATGCGTTGGGCGGGGTGGGCAGCCGGGTCTATGGCGGGTCACAAGCCGACCTTGAACTCACGACCGAAGCCATGACCTCAGCCCATGCCCGTGCAGAGAGGGACATGGGAACGACCATAGCCGGGGGACCCATGCCGAAACCATGACCCGCATTTGACCCAAATCCCCTGATCAGATGAGGTGACCACCGCATGACATATCACCGGGTGGAGGCGTCCCCGTGGCGGTAAATCCCTGATGATGGTCACCGTGATGGGGTAGCCTTCATAGGTGGCATGCGCGTTCCACTGCAAGATTGCAGGAAATTCGCTTACGGGATTGCCGGGATTGCGCGTTAAGCTAACCCTGCCAACCTTTGAAGGCCCCGTGGAAAGGCAGCCGTGAAGCGATGCCTTGATTGGGGTCATCGGGTCGGGCTTAACCCGGTGGCCCTGTCTTTCGACTATCATGCCATTTGAGTGAACCAAATCGTTACCTCTTATCAGTGTGGAGGCGGATTGTTACGCCTTAGCAGACTGCGGAAATCCCAAAAATCCGGCATCGGTGGCGGCTTCTGGCCACCCTTGTGATAGAACAAGACCGCAGGCAGGCTTGGGTCTTCGCTGATGCCTTCCGGCAGGACCTCCATCATCCGCACTGGGGAATGAACAACTTTCGCAACGCCACAACCGTATGCCTTACGGCACCAAGCGTTGGCCGCCTTGGAGATGTTCATGATGGTCCAGTCACGCAGCTTTTTTGGCCTACCCGGGTCATCCTTGAAGGTCGCCCCTAACAAACGCGGGTCGGTCAGAATATTGCGTAGTTCGGCATCCGCCGTTCGGGCGATTTCGACCAGACTGGCAACATATGCAATCCGGTCTTGTGGGCGCGTCGAATACAGAACGTTGCAAAGCCAACGCGCCCTTTCCCAGTGGCGGGTACACCTCTGCCGCGCCTCAGGTGAGTTCTCGACGTCACGAGGACCGCGCGCGGCGTTCTTCTGGCATTCACGGCTACAATAGGTCTGGTTCATTCTTTTGCGCGGAAAGTGCTGGCTGCACTTCGAGCATGCGTAGGCAGTACCGATGGCCGGGCTGGCCTCAGAGGAATCAAAGGGCATGTTGTGTCCTGTGGGGTGCTTGAGGGGTGGAGCGACCCGGCGAGCGGGTCAGTTCGCGAGGCGAGTGGGGGATTTCGCCCCCGGCCTCTGGCGGCGCTGGAGAGTCACCAGAGGGCATCATGGGTTTAAGAGGGGTCAGGTCAGGGACAGCCGCAAGGTGCCCCCTGCGGGGCTGTGGGGGCATCGCAAGGGGCATAGTGGTGTCAGGCGGCGCTAAGGGTTACGCCTTGGCGTTTGGCGGTTGCAGCGGCCTTGGTGGACAGGCGCGCAGCCTGTGCCAATGCGGCACATCCGGTGTCGGCCTGCTGCCAACGACACGA
>JAUSPL010000167.1 GCA_030656535.1 Gemmobacter sp. | reverse complement strand
CGCTGCGGTCCTTCTGAACAGTCGGCTCGAGTGTCTTTATCTTCTGGGCCCGACCGAACGCTATCTGAGCGTGACAGAGGGACATCCTGATCCGGGCTTTCTGGGCATGCTGCCCAAGACCTTGCACGCACGGTTCCGCACGGCGGCTGCGTCCTGCGACGCCTTGCATCCGTTCATCGTGGTACCCGGCGGCTATTCGGTCAAGGAGGGCAGGTTCAACATTGAACTTCGCGCGGTAAAGACCGGCCAAGAACAGCTTTTGCTGGCCTGCTTTGTCAATGCCCCGCGTGCCGCCGTGTCACCCCGGCCTGATGGCCCCGGCGAAGGGGATGACGCGGCGCGTGTCGCTGAACTCGAGGCCGATCTGGAAGCCACGCGCGGCGATCTGCGAGATACCATGCGTGATCTGGAACAAGAGGCCGAGGCCCATGCCGCAGATGCCGCCGAAGCGCTGTCGATGAACGAGGAGTTCCAGTCCACCAACGAGGAACTTCTGGCGTCTAAAGAAGAGCTTCAGGCGCTGAACGAGGAACTGACCGCCCTGAACACCCAGTTGCAGGAAACCCTTGAACGCCATCGCACCACGGCGAACGACCTGCAGAACGTGCTTTATGCCACCGATGTGGCGACGCTGTTTCTGGACCTTGATCTCAACATCCGGTTCTTCACGCCAACGGCCCGCGCCGTGTTCCGCGTGATTGCCACCGATATCGGCCGCCCGCTGGCCGATCTGGCCGCGCTGTCCCGGGATGAGAACCTCGCATCCGACGCTCGTGCCGTGATGGAAACATCGGACCCGATCGAACGCGAGGTTTCAGGGCCTGACGGGGTGTGGTTTCTGCGCCGGGTGCAGGCCTATCGCGCCGATGGTGGCGGCGTCGAAGGCGTGGTGATCACCTTCGTCGACATCACCGAGCGCAAGCGCACCAATGCCGCGCTTTTGGCCGCCAAACGTGAGGCCGACCGCGCAACCGCCGCCAAATCTCGTTTTCTGGCCGTGGCCAGCCATGATCTGCGCCAGCCGTTGCAATCACTCATGGTGATTCACAGCCTGATGGCCCGCGGCAGACAGACCGCCGAAGCGCGGCGGCTTGCCTCACTGCTGGACCGAACACTCGATTCGATGACCGAAATGCTGGATTCGCTGCTGGACGTGAACCGGATCGACTCCGGGATCATCAAGCCAGAGGTGGGGCCGGTCGCCCTTGCGCCCTTGTTGCGAAGGATTGGCGAAGAATTCGCCCCGCTTTGCCACTTGAAAGGCCTGAAACTGCGAATGGTGCCAGGCAACGCCTGGGTGCACAGCGACCCGCAACTTCTGGAACAGATCCTGCGGAACCTGTTGTCCAATGCGCTGAAATACACGCCCAAGGGCGGCATCCTGATCGGGAGCCGCAAGAGGGGCGATCATGTGTCGATCGAAGTCTGCGACAGTGGCATCGGGGTGCCTGAAGACGAATACAGGACGATCTTTGATGCATATTATCAGGTCGAATAGCCTGACGACCACAAGGCGCAAGGGCTTGGGCTGGGGTTGTCGATTGTCCAGCGGCTTGCAAAACTGCTGGGGCATCCGATTGGCGTAAGATCGGCTCTGGGCAAGGGGTCGACCTTCTCCATCCTGCTGCCGATCGCCGCGGCGCAGCAGCCTGAGGTGATCGAAGACGTGCCTGCGCAAGACAAAGCAAGACGGCAAACCGGAACCATCCTGATGGTCGAGGACGAAGAGGATCTGCGCAACTTGATGGGCAAACTTCTGGAAGACGAAGGCCACACAGTTGTCGCCATGCCAAACGCGCAGGATGCCTTGACCTGGGCTTCCACTGCGCCGGCGCCGCCTGACCTGCTTTTGACGGATTTCGAGTTGCATACCGGCCCATCTGGACTGTCGCTGGCGCAGGAGTTGCCCGATGTGCTGGGCTTTGCCGTGCCGACCATCATCCTGACCGGCCACATCACCGCCGAGACAATGCAAAGCATCGCGGAAGCATCCTTCGAGCAGATCGCCAAACCCGTTTCGCCCGAGGTGTTGCTTCCCCGCATATCCGTTCTGATGCACGCCGCCCGAGCCGCAATTCCGCGTAAACAGTCGGGGTCCGTCGTGGCCGATGAACGGGCACTGCATATCGTGGATGACGATCCGATGATCCGCGCGACCACCCGCCGCCTGTTCGAAACCGAAGGCTGGCCGGTATATACCTACAAGTCAGCCGAAGCGTTCCTTGCTGCACCGCGTCCGGGACCGGCAGCCTGCCTTATCGTCGATGGCGTGTTGCCCGGCATGAGCGGCGTGGCCCTGCTGGAGGCGCTGCAGGCCGAGAAGTCCACCCTGCCCGCCGTCATGCTGACCGGCCACGGTGACGCGGCGATGGCCGTGAAGGCACTGAAGGCAGGTGCGGCGGACCTTATCGAAAAACCGGCAAGGGCGGTGGACCTGCTGGCCAGTGTCAATCACGCGATCGAACGGTCAATCGACGAACGCGCACGCAACACCGCAAGGCGCGCCGCGCAGAAATCCTTTGACGGGCTGACCCCGCGCGAACGGGACGTTCTGGTCAAGGTGCTCGATGGCACCCCGAACAAGATCATCGCGGCGGATCTGGGAATCAATCAGCGCACGGTCGAAAACCATCGAGCTTCGGTCATGCGCAAGACCGGGACCAAGTCTCTGCCCGAACTGGTCCGCCTGGCCCTCGCCGCCGGGCCGCTGCTGGCATAGGCGAGGGATCACCTTTGCCGACAGGCCGGTGACGTAGAGGCAGTTTCCTTGTTTTTCGCGTCAGGGTTCCCACTTCTGGAAAGCGGCTGTCGCGCATGGC
>JAUSPL010000164.1 GCA_030656535.1 Gemmobacter sp. | reverse complement strand
GGGGTGGCGCGCGCCGCGCGGCTCCGGTCAGTATTGAAGAACAGAACAAGCGCGACAACCTGAATGAGTCGCTGTCGCGTGAAGAACGCGCTGATCTGGCACGGGCTGGCACGCCGATCACCCAAAAGCGGGAAACGATCTGGAACCTGTTTCGCAGCAACAACGAAGCCAAAACCAAAGTGAACGAGAACCGCCATTTGTGGAACGCGTCGCTGGATGTCCTGAATTTCCTGCCGGTGGAAACCGTTGATCCGTTTTCGGGTGTGATCTCGACGGGTTATGGCACGCCTCCTGGCGGTGGGCGGTCTTATCGCGCGACGATCTATATCAGCGACCCGGCGCTGGACGCGCGGTCGTTGAAGGTCGCGTTGCAAGGGCGCGGCGGTGGGCCGGTGTCTGATGAAACCGTGCGCCAGATCGAGGATGCAATCTTGACCCGGGCGCGGCAGTTGCGCGTACGCGATTCAAGGCTCTAGACCCGGCCAATGCCAAATGTATAACCACGCCGGGCCCCTGTACGCAGGGCCCGGCGTTTGTCTGTCAAAGGAACTTTTCCCATGTCCCGCTATTCCCCCGCCGAGCTGGAACCCAAATGGCAGGCCGCCTGGGAGGCCGGGGGTGTGTTCACCGCGCGCCGGGATCCGGCCAAGCCCAAATATTATGTGCTGGAGATGTTCCCCTATCCGTCGGGACGCATCCACATGGGCCATGTGCGCAACTATACGATGGGTGATGTGGTTGCGCGTACCAAGACGGCGCAGGGGTTTTCGGTGCTGCATCCGATGGGGTGGGATGCGTTTGGCATGCCAGCGGAAAACGCCGCAATGGAACGGGGCGGCCACCCCAAGACCTGGACCTATGGCAACATTGCCGACATGCGCGCGCAGATGAAGCCGCTGGGCTTGTCCATCGACTGGTCCCGCGAATTTGCCACCTGCGATCCGGAATATTACGGCCAGCAGCAGGCAATGTTCATCGACATGATGGCAGCGGGGCTGGTGTACCGCAAGAACGCCGTGGTGAACTGGGACCCCGAGGACATGACGGTTCTGGCCAACGAGCAGGTGATCGACGGCAAGGGCTGGCGGTCTGGCGCGGTGGTAGAGCGGCGGGAACTGACGCAGTGGTTCTTCAAGATCTCGGACTATTCGGGCGAATTGCTGGACGCGTTGGATGGCCTGAGGGACTGGCCGGAAAAGGTCCGTCTGATGCAGGCGAACTGGATCGGCAAGTCGCGCGGGTTGCAGTTTGCGTTTGACACCGTGGGCGCGCCTGCCGGGTTTGACCGGCTGGAGGTTTATACAACCCGGCCCGACACCCTGATGGGCGCGTCGTTTGCTGCCATCAGCCCGGATCACCCGTTGGCCAAGGCGTTGGAGTCCGATCCCGCGTTGGCCGCGTTTGTCGCGGACTGCCGCAAGGGTGGTACCAGTGCCGCAGAGATCGAAACAGCGGAAAAGAAGGGCTTCGACACCGGAGTTCGGGTTCGGCATCCGCTTGATCCGACCTGGGAATTGCCGGTCTATATCGCCAACTTCATCTTGATGGATTACGGCACGGGCGCGATCTTCGGTTGCCCGGCGCATGACGTGCGCGACTTTGAATTCGCCACCAAGTACGGCCTGCCCATCCCGCCGGTCTTTGTCGCCGAAGGCACGCAAGAGGCGGTGTTGGCCGAGGCCTTTGTCCCGCTGAAATCCGAGCGGGTCCGCTATGTCCGCGGTTTTTCCGGTGCGCAGGTCCAGACCGGCGAAGAGGCCGTGGCCGCAGCAATCGCTCATGCCGAATTGAACGGCTATGGCAAAGGGGTGACCAACTATCGTCTGCGCGACTGGGGCATTTCGCGGCAACGCTATTGGGGCTGTCCGATCCCCGTGGTGCATTGCGCCACTTGCGGTCTTGTTCCCGAGGCCAAGGAAAACCTGCCGGTGAAACTGCCCGATGACGTCACCTTTGACGTGCCGGGCAACCCGTTGGACCGTCACCCGACCTGGCGCAATTGCGCATGTCCGAAATGTGGGGCCCCTGCGCGCAGGGAAACCGACACGATGGATACGTTTGTCGATTCGTCATGGTACTATGCGCGCTTTACGTCGCCCCACGCCGCGACGCCGACCGATGCAGCGGATGCTGACTACTGGATGAACGTTGACCAGTATATCGGCGGCATCGAGCATGCGATCCTTCACCTGCTGTATTCACGCTTCTTTGCCCGGGCGATGCACAAGATTGGTCAGCTGCCCGCCAAGGCGATCGAGCCGTTCAACGCGCTGTTCACGCAGGGCATGGTGACGCACGAGATCTACAAGACCACCGACGACCGGGGCCGTCCGGTTTATCACCTGCCCGAGGATGTGACCGGCGGAAAGCTGGCCGATGGGTCCGTGGTCGACGTGATTCCGTCGCAAAAGATGTCAAAGTCCAAAAAGAACGTCGTGGATCCGGTCAACATCATCAGTGCCTTCGGTGCGGATACTGCGCGCTGGTTCATCCTGTCTGACAGCCCGCCAGAGCGCGATGTCGAATGGACAGCCTCGGGCGCTGAAGCTGCCAGCAAATTCCTGAACCGGCTGTGGCGGCTGGCGGATGAGGCTGCGGGCGGTGCCGACGGGACGGATGATCCGACGCTCTTGCGCGCCGCACACCGTGCAATTGCCGATGTGACGGCCGGGATCGAGGGCTTTGCCTTCAACAAATCCATCGCGGCGCTGTACACACTTGCTAATGCGGTGGGCAAATCGCCCGCTGGCGCGGCAACCAAACGCGAGGTGCTGCGGATCATGGCGCAACTGATGTCGCCTATGGTGCCGCATCTGGCCGAGGAAATCTGGTCGATGCTGGGCGGTCAAGGGTTGGTTGCGCAGGTAGCCTGGCCGGTGGCCGACCCTGCAATGTTGATCGAGGATACCATAGTGCTGCCGATCCAGATCAACGGCAAGCGTCGGGCGGAAATCAGCGTGCCAAAGGATA
>JAUSPL010000162.1 GCA_030656535.1 Gemmobacter sp. | reverse complement strand
TCCATGCGTTCATCCAATGCAACAAACCCAGCGGCCTGATGATCGCCCAGGATAATGATCAAGGGCGGATCGTCGGCGTGCCGCTCGGCATAGGACAGGACCACCTGCAGCGCATAATCTATGGCCAAACGGTACTGGGCGCGCACACGGTCATGGTCGCGCCACACGACATCTGGCGTGTCGCCTTGGGCTGCCATTTCGTTGAAGATCTGGCCATCACCGATCTGGTCCCAATCCACCATCCGGGGGACCGGCACCCAGGGCGCGTGCGATGACCCGGTTGCGATCTGAACAAAACGCGGGCGATCAGAGGGGGTATCCCGCACCAACCGGTCCAGCGCCGCAAAGGTGAACTGATCGGGCATTGTCACCCAGTTGAAGGGTTGCCCGCGATAGCCCAGATCCTTGGACGCGAAAACATTGTCAAACCCCATGAAGGCGGCCTCGGGCCAGTTCAACGTGATCTGGGGCATCACCGCCGCAGTCTGGAACCCCGACCGCGCAGCAAGGTGGAACAGCGATTGCCGGCCAGACACAAGGGACGCGCGATAGCGGATCTGATCATTGATCCACAGCCCGTTGGCAAATGTTGAATGGGCCAGCCAGCTTTGTCCACCCCGCGTGGGCGACGCCAGATAGCCCGAGGCCATGGCAAGGCCGCGCTTGGCCAATCGGGTCTGCCCCTTGGCAAGCGTGGCGCGGTGCAGATCGGCAAACAGCGGGGTGTCCAGGCTGGTCCGGCCATAGCTTTCGATAAAAACGATCACCACGTCCCGGTCTATACGGTCCAGCAGGCCGGTTGCGTCGGCATGGGGATCAGACAGTGCGGCGGCGCGGAACATCTCAAGATCGGCCAGCGTGTTGCGCACCATTTGCGCGCGCTCAACCCCGACCCGGGCGGTAAAGGCGGTTCCGGGCGGATCAAAGGCCCTGTCCCAGCCCCTGGCTTGACCCACATCGGCCACGGTCAGGCCCGCAAACACCAATGCCCCGGCGGCACCAAGCCCGCGCCCCACCCGGCTAAACAGGGGAGCGGCGGTCCAAGCCCCCGTTGCCCACCATGCCAGCCACGCGATCAGGCCAATCAACGCGATCGCGGCGCACGCCCCCAGGATGGTGGGAATGAGGCCAACAGTCCCCGACATCAGCCGCAACCCTGCCTCGATCAGCGGCAGGTCGGCCACCGGGTTGAACCCGCGTGACAGCGCCAGGAACATCGCGAAATCGGCAGTTTTCAAGACGACGACAGGAACCAGAACCGCCGTGATGACAAGGCGCAGCGCGGCCCCGGCCCGTCCCGGCCCAAAGGCCGCCAGCGCCAGCAAGACAGCCGGCAGTTCCAGCGGGAACATCGTCAGCGCGCCCCATGTCATCGCGCCGGGGTGGTTCGGTTGCACCAGCAAAAGGAACAGAATGACCGCTGCCAGCCCAAGGCGAACCGCCGGGGTCCGCAATACCCGGATCATGCCCGGTGCCGCCAAAGCCATGCCACATCGCGCCCGAACGACCAAAGCAGTGCGGCTGCGACGGTCACCACCAGCGCCAAGCCCAGATCGGACGGCAAACCGGGCAATTGCAGCCCGATCAGCGCGGCAATCTGCGCCACGCAGACAGCCTTGCGGCCAAAGCGGTCCGGCAAGGCCTGCTTCAGCCAGGGCAGCCCCAGCGCCGCCGCCACGAACACATAGCGCGGCAGCCCGATCAGCAAAACCAGCGGCCCCATTGTTCCCGCAGCCCACGCATTCAGCGCAAGGATCAGGGCCAGGGCGGAATCAACCTCCATGTCAAATCTTGCGCCAAAATCCGATACGCGTCCTTCACGTCTGGCCAGCCAGCCGTCCACCCCGTCAAGGCTCAGGGCAGTGGCGGCGACCGCAAACAGGGCCCAAGGCACGACAGTCGGGTGGGCCAATGGCGCCAGCAGTGCCGCCGCAAGGGCAAGGCGCGTCAAGGTTACAGCATTGCAGAACCCAAGCGTCTGATAAGGGAATCCCCGCTGCAACAGGATGAATGCCAGCGCAACCCCAAAGCCATAGCCGCCGATCCCCAGGGCCAGCGAGGGCGCAGATGTCCGTGTCAAACCGAGGCTGACGCCAAAGACCAGAACAAGCCCCGCAAGCGCAAAAAGGGCCAGGTGCAGCACCGGGCCGCGCAGGCCGCGTGACGTCGGTGAGGACGCCGAAAAATCAAGGTCAGAATTCGGTTTTGACATTCCGTGTCATCTAGCGCTGCCGATTGCCTGTCAAGCCAACCTTGATCAGCTTTGGCTTTACAGACGGCAGATTAAACCCACTATCAAGCCTGACGTGAGCATCTTGAAACAGGTGAGTCCAAAAAATGAAGAACACGCAGTATTCGGCAACCTCTAGGCTGTTTCATTGGGGAATGGCGCTGTTGATCTTGCTGACCATCCCGGCTGGCAAGGTGATGGTCGAACCGGGCATCAGCCGGGGCCTGCAGAACGCCCTGTTCTTGTATCACAAGAATGTTGGCGTCTTGCTGTTGATCTTGGTCGTGGGGCGTCTGGTCTGGCGTTGGCGCAACCCGGCGCCAAAGCTTCCAGAAAGCCTGTCCCCGTTGCAGGCCAAGGTTGCGCTGCTGACACACGGGCTGCTTTACGCGCTTTTGGTTGCGGTGCCGGTGGCTGGGTATATCCGGGTCAGGGCCGGGGGCTTTCCGATCGAGTCGCTGGATGCCTTGGAGTTGCCCACATTGGTCGCCAAGTCCGAAGGGCTGGCCGAAGCTGCAAAGTCAGTTCACGACATTTCAGGCTCGGTGCTGATCGTCTTGCTGGCGATGCACATCGGTGCAGCACTCTTTCACCGGTTTGTCCGGCGCGACGGTGTGTTCGAGCGGATGTGGCCCCCCTTTGGTGGCGCTGGGCGGTCCTGATAAGATATCGCACTGTGCTGTTGCAGGCGGAGTTCGGGTGCCGCAGGGGGCTATAGCTTTGGGCCCAGCACGATCTCGGCCCGGATCGGGCGGTGGT
>JAUSPL010000155.1 GCA_030656535.1 Gemmobacter sp. | reverse complement strand
GCACTTCGGTGGGCTTTGACGAAACCGGGACATCCGGGAAAATCCGGATCCAGACACGGCCCTGACGCTTCATGTGGCGGGTGATCGCGCGGCGAGCCGCTTCGATCTGCCGCGCGGTCACACGCTCGGGTTCGGTAGCTTTCAAGCCAAAGGTGCCGAAGTTCAGGTTAAACCCGCCTTTGGCTTCGCCGTGGATCCGGCCCTTGTGCTGTTTGCGGAACTTGGTCCGTTTAGGTTGCAGCATCTTGTTTCACTCCCTCAGGCGCGGTCGCGGTCGCGACGGGGCGCACGCGGCGACGGGGCGTCATTGCCTTCTGCGGCACGACGGTCCCGGGCTTGCGGATCATGTTCCATGATCTCGCCCTTGAAGATCCAGACCTTCACCCCGATGATCCCGTAAGGGGTCGTGGCTTCAGCCAGTGCATAGTCGATGTCCGCGCGCAGCGTGTGCAGCGGAACCCGACCTTCACGATACCATTCGGTCCGCGCGATCTCCGCGCCGCCCAGACGGCCCGCAACGTTGACCCGGATACCCAGGGCGCCGATGCGCATCGCATTCTGCACCGCACGCTTCATGGCGCGACGGAAAGAAACCCGGCGTTCCAATTGCTGCGTGATCGACTCAGCGACGAGCATTGCATCAAGCTCCGGCTTGCGGACCTCGACGATGTTCAGGTGCAGTTCCGACTTGGTGAAGTTAGCCAGCTTTTTGCGCAGACCTTCGATGTCCGCACCTTTTTTGCCGATGATCACGCCTGGACGCGCCGTGTGGATCGTGACGCGGCACTTTTTGTGCGGACGCTCGATGATCACACGGCTGACGCCAGCCTGTTTTACTTCTTCGTGGATGAATTCGCGCATCCGCAGGTCTTCGAGCAACAGGTTGCCGTAGTCCTTGCTGTCCGCATACCAGCGGCTGTCCCAGGTGCGGTTGACCTGCAAACGCATCCCGATGGGGTTAACCTTCTGTCCCATTACGCAGACTCCCCTTTCTGACGCACCTTGATGGTCAGCTGGCTGAAGGGTTTCATGATCTTGCCGAACCGGCCGCGGGCGCGCGGACGACCACGCTTAAGCGTGATGTTCTTGCCCACAAAGGCTTCTGCAACGACCAGTTCGTCAACGTCCAAACCGTGGTTGTTTTCCGCGTTGGCAATTGCCGACTGAAGGCACTTCTTCACCTCGCCTGCGATCCGCTTTTTCGAGAAAGTGAGGTCAGCCAGAGCCTTGTCCACTTTCTTGCCACGGATCATCGTCGCCACGAGGTTCAATTTCTGCGGGCTGACGCGCACCATGCGTGCGATAGCCAGTGCTTCGTTGTCCGCCACGCGGCGCGGATTCTTCTCCATACCCATGGCTTATTTCCTCTTGGCTTTTTTGTCGGCAGCGTGACCGTAGTACGTCCGGGTCGGTGAGTATTCACCAAACTTCTGGCCGATCATCTCTTCGGTGATCGCAACAGGAATGTGCTTTTTCCCGTTGTAGACCGCGAAAGTCAAACCAACGAACTGTGGCAGAATGGTCGAACGACGCGACCAGATCTTGATGACTTCGCTGCGCGTGGATTCGCGCGCCTTATCGGCCTTTTTGAGGACGTAAGCGTCAACAAAGGGGCCCTTCCAAACTGAACGTGCCATGGATCAGCGCCCCTTCTTCTGGTGCCGCGAACGGACGATCAGCCGGTCCGATGCCTTCGCCTTGCGGGTCTTGTTCCCCTTGGTGCCCTTGCCCCACGGGGTAACCGGGTGACGACCACCCGAGGTCCGGCCTTCACCACCACCATGCGGGTGGTCGATTGGGTTCATGGCCACACCGCGAACGGTCGGGCGAACGCCCTTGTGACGCATACGGCCCGCTTTGCCGAAGTTCTGGTTGGAGTTGTCAGGGTTCGACACAGCCCCGATGGTCGCCATACATTCCTGGCGCACCATCCGCAGTTCGCCCGAAGACAAACGCAACTGTGCGTAGCCGCCGTCACGACCCACGAACTGGGCATAGGTGCCAGCTGCGCGCGCGATCTGACCGCCCTTGCCTTCCTTCATCTCGACGTTGTGCACAATCGTCCCGATCGGCATGCCGCTGAAGGGCATGGCGTTGCCGGGCTTCACGTCCACTTTCGATCCCGCGATCACCTTGTCGCCAACGGCAAGGCGCTGCGGTGCGAGAATGTAGGACTGCTCGCCATCTTCGTATTTCACGAGAGCGATGAACGCCGTGCGGTTCGGGTCATATTCGATCCGTTCCACCGTCGCCGAGATGTCAAACTTGCGACGCTTGAAATCAACGATGCGGTAGAGACGCTTGGCGCCCCCACCCTTGTGCCACATGGTGACGCGTCCGGTGTTGTTCCGACCGCCCGTCTTGATAAGACCCACTGTAAGAGTCTTGACGGGGCGACCTTTCCAAAGCTCCGAACGGTCGATCAGTACCAGCCCGCGCTGGCCAGGCGTCGTCGGTTTATACGACTTGAGTGCCATGGTTCCTGTCTTCCGTCTGCTTCAGGCCAGAATTGACCCTGTTTCGTAAATGATCTGCGGCCCCGGATGTCCGGGGCCGCAAGATTCGTGGCCTTCTATCAGAGGCCCGTGGAGACGTCGATGGTGTTTCCGTCTTCCAGGGTGACATAGGCTTTCTTGCGGTCCGAGCGAACGCCCGGGCGACCGCGGAAACGCTTGGCCTTGCCTTTGGTGATGGTGGTATTAACCGCCTTCACCTTGACCCCGAACACTGCCTCGACAGCTTCCTTGATCATCGGCTTGGTTGCGTCGATCGCCACTTCGAAAACAACCGCATTGGCTTCAGAAGCCAGTGTCGCTTTTTCGGTGATGATCGGCTTGCGGATCACGTCGTAATGTTCAGCTTTGGCGGTCATTTCAGCCGAGCCTCCAGCGCTTCGACACCCGCCTTCGTGATCACCAAGGTGTCACGCTTCAGGATGTCATAGACGTTCGCGCCCATCGACGGCAGCACATCGATACCTGCGATGTTCCGCGCCGCTCTGGCGAAGTTTTCGTTGATGTCGGCACCGTCGATGATCAGAACGCGCTTCCAACCCAAAGCCTGTGCGGCCTTGGCAAGTTGCGCGGTCTTCGCATCGGTCATGTCGATCGAGTCCAGAACCACCAGGTTCCCGCTAGACGCCTTGGCCGACAAAGCATGCTTCAGGCCCAAGGCCCGGAACTTTTTGTTCAGGTCATGAGCGTGGCTGCGCGGGGTCGGGCCCTTTACAACACCACCGTGACGGAAGATCGGAGCTTTCTTGGAACCGTGGCGAGCGCCGCCGGTGCCTTTTTGCTTGTAGATCTTCTTGGTCGAGTAGGACACTTCGGCACGGGTCAGCGTCGAGTGGGTGCCAGCCTGGGATTTCGCCCGCTGCCAACGAACCACACGGTGCAGGATGTCCGCACGCGGCTCCAGACCAAAGATCGCGTCGTTCAGCTCGATCTCGCCGGCCTTGCCTGCATCAAGCTTGATTACGTCAAGTTTCATGCTTCACCCCCTTCAGCAGCAACAGCTACCGAACGCACTGCTGCGGGCAAAGGCAGACCTTCGGGTGCGGCTTTCTTGACCGCATCCTTGATCGTGACCCAGCCGCCCTTGGACCCCGGGACAGCGCCCTTGACCATGATCAGACCACGGTCGGTATCGGTACGGACGACCTGCAGGTTCTGCGTGGTCACGCGCACGGCACCCATATGGCCCGCCATCTTCTTGCCTTTGAACACCTTGCCGGGATCCTGGCACTGACCAGTCGACCCGTGCGAACGGTGCGATACGGAGACACCGTGCGACGCACGCAGGCCGCCAAAGTTGTGACGCTTCATGGCGCCCTGAAAACCCTTACCGATCGAGGTGCCCGCGATGTCCACGAACTGCCCGGCCAGATAATGGTCCGCAGTGATTTCCGCACCGATGTCGATCAGGTTGGCCGGGGAAACCCGGAATTCCGCGATCTTGCGCTTCGGTGCGACGTTGGCACGTGCGAAATGGCCGCGCATGGGCGCAGTCGTCCGCTTGGCCTTGGCATTGCCCGCGCCCAACTGGACGGCCGTGTAGCCGTCTTTATCAGCGGTGCGCTGTGCGACAACCTGCAGGTTGTCGAGTTGAAGAACGGTAACAGGAACCTGTTTGCCGTCTTCGAGGAACAGCCGGGTCATGCCCAGCTTCTTTGCGATAACTCCAGAGCGCATCTGTCTATGCCCCCCTTAAACTTTGATCTCGACGTCCACGCCGGCGGCGAGGTCGAGCTTCATCAGCGCGTCCACCGTCTGCGGGGTCGGATCAACGATATCGAGAAGACGCTTGTGCGTCCGGATTTCCCACTGGTCGCGCGACTTCTTGTCGATGTGCGGACCGCGAAGAACGGTGAACTTCTCGATCTTGTTCGGCAGCGGGATTGGCCCGCGAACCGTTGCGCCCGTGCGCTTGGCCGTGTTGACGATTTCCTGCGTGCTGGCATCCAGAACGCGGTAATCGAAGGCCTTAAGCCGGATGCGGATAGTTTGACCTTGCATGTCTATGCCCTCAGGCTTGGCGGGAAACGGAGGGCATTTCTGCCCTCTGTCCCTCTGCCAGAATTAAGCGATGATTTTCGAGACGACGCCTGCACCGACGGTGCGGCCACCTTCGCGGATGGCGAAGCGCAGTTTTTCTTCCATGGCGATTGGGGCGATCAGTTCGACGTTGAACTTCAGGTTGTC
>JAUSPL010000147.1 GCA_030656535.1 Gemmobacter sp. | reverse complement strand
GTCCCCCCACCGCGCTTGTGCGGTCGTGTGGACATGGCGCAGGCCCGTTTCGGCCTCGACCTGCGCCAGATCCAGAAAACCCCGATGCGGGGGCACCTGTTCGTCGGCCTCTTGCAAGATCAGCGCGTCAAGCAGGGGGTGGCAGATATCTTGCTGCACCACTGTTGCGATGCGGGCCGGATCTATCAGGCCATCGTTGCCCCGCCCGCGGTGGATGTTCCAGCTTGCACATGAAAAGCGCAGTCCAACCTGTGTCAAACGATCAAAATCCCTTTTTCACGTGGGTCGGGACGCCGCCGAGGCACGGGTCAGACCCGACGAAAATCGTCTCTTGCGACCTGAGGTTGGTCCGCACGCGCCGGACATCCAGTCGCAAACGAGTCAGGAACACCCGGCAAGACGGCAAAGATGAGTAAAGGGCACATAAGTCCTGTTCAGCGGATTGCCAATGAATTGGCTGCTTTTTCTGTCTGCTGGGCAGGGTTCGCACGCGGCGCCAAATACATAGCTGCATCCTTTTATCCCGCAAAGACGCCCTTTATAGCAGCCCCCGGGGGGCGTTTGGCCAGGACGCTTTTTCGTCTGGATCGGGGTCGCCTTGCCGGTTGCCCGCGCCATCCAGCCACCAGCACAGCACCTTTCCCTCGGCGCGGAAGCGGTCGTTTTCCGCTGCTGCGCTATGGCTCAGGGCTCGGTAGCAGGTCAGACCGGCGATCTGCAATTCGCCAAAGGTGCCCCGACCCAGGCGGGCCGTCATCACCTTGTCGATCAACTGGGCGCTCAGGTCTTCGGGCAGGGCACAACCGGGGTCCGCGATGATCTGGGCCAGTCGCAGGCGCTTGGCGTCGTCGTCTGCCAGAATACGGGCCACATCGGCGCGAAAGGCGGCCTCGGAGGCGATGTAGGTTTCAAGCGCGCGCAGCGGTTTGACGCCCGGCTTCTTCAGCTTTAGGTGCCCGCCTTGATAAAGCGCCATCAGCACGCGAGCGCCGATGGGCGAGGTCAGCTGCACAGGGGCGTCATAAAACGCAAGTTCCCTTTCGTCGGCCGACAACGAAACCGTTGCAGGTCGACCTTCCAGCACGGCCCGGCGCAGCGCCGTCAACGCGGGGGTGCGATGTATGTTCGGGATCAGATCGATGATCCCCAAGGCCGGCTTCATGCGTGCCTGGATGTCCCATAGCATGGTGATGCTCCACTTTTCACGCCAGAAGATAACGTATGCCCGACCGTCATAGCGTCGCCGCGCAGGGCCGTCCACCCGAACTGCGGGGTGCCGCGGCCCAGGCCACGCGCCGTGGCAGGCCAAGGGCACTTGGGTCGGCAGGTTGTCGGGTGGCGTTTGATCAGGCGTTTGCGGCCACTGAACACCGGGCGCGCAGGCTGTCGGGCACCTCCAACAGGGCGATCAGTCCGCAGTTTCCCTTGGTCAGATCGGCAAGCGTGACCATGTCCAGTTCGTGGTAAAATGCCTCCACTGCGCGAGAGACATAGCCCCGCAAGCGGCACGTCGATGACAGTGGACAGGTGTTTGTGTCTGGAGCAAAACACTCGGCAAATGGCACCCCCGCCTCAAAGATGCGAAACACCTCGCCGATTGAAATCTGCGCGGGCGGTCGTGCCAGGCGCAGGCCACCGTTCCGCCCCCGGATGGTTTCGACAAAGCCGTGCGCTTGCAAGGCGTTCACCACCTGAAGCAGATGGTTGAGCGACGCGTTGCAGGCGTGGGCGATTTCAGCACTGCGCAGCGTGATGCCGTCATTGACGGCACAGGCCATCAACGTGCGGGCGGCCAAGTTGGTCTTTGTGGTCAGGCGCATGAAATCAACTTTCTGCATGCAACTTTCCCTGAATACAGTCCAATGACCCAAGTGCAATTGATCTGGATCACGTCGACCGGACTATTTGCGGGTTAACTGGCATCGGCGGCATCAGTTTGAGAGCATCTTGGACCAGACATCTTTGCAATTCTCTGACACGCAATCCCGGCAGACCGCCCTGATGGTCCCCGGCGCGGTGATGCAAAAACGTGCCGCGATCCTATCGGTGATGGCGGGGTTGATCTGGCCCTTGCAGGCGGCTGTCGTGGCCTGGGTCATCGGTGGGCTTTTGTCCCAGACACTGGCGTCACCCATGATCGCCATGCTGGGCTTTGGCGGGCTTGGTCTGCTGCGTGCTGGCCTTGGATATTTGGCAGAGGCGCAAGCACAGGCGGCGGCAGAGGTCATTGTCGCGCAGGCACGCGCGGCCATTGTCGGGGCAGAGGCGCGCCGGGCGGGCCAAAGTGCCCTTGGTGGGGCGGGTAGTGTGGCGGCCCTTGCGGGCGAAAAGCTGGACCTGCTGGCACCGTATCTGACCCGGTATGGCCCGGCGCGGGCGCGGGTCATGGTGCTGCCTTTGGTCATTCTGGCGTTGGCGTTTTCGCAATCCTGGGCGGTTGGAGTGGTGCTGTTGATTTCTGGCCCGCTGATTCCGGTATTCATGGCGTTGGTCGGACTGGCGGCCAAGGACGCAAGTGCACGCCAGATGACGGAAATCGGCACGTTGAACGATTTTCTGGTCGAGCGGCTTTCGGCGCTTGTGGACGTCCGCGTGCTGGGTGCCGGGCCTTTGGTGTTGCAGGGGTTCACGGCGCAGGCGGGCGATCTTCGGCGACGCACCATGGCAGTCCTGGGCGTCGCATTTCTGTCGTCCACCGTGTTGGAACTGTTCGCGGCCATAGGGGTCGCCATGGTGGCGGTCTATGTCGGGTTTTCGCTGCTGGGCGCCTTGGGTTTTGGCGCGTGGGGGGGCAAGTGACGCCGGAAGCCGGGATATTTCTCTTGCTGCTTGCGCCCGAGTTTCACCAACCCATGCGGGATCTCTCGGCGGCCTGGCATGACAAGGCCGCTGCCTCGGCGGTGATGGATGAGCTTGCCACCTACGCGCAGGACAGTGGTGCACAGCTTATGGGCAGGGGCGGCCCGGCACCACGCTTGTCCGGCCCCGCAAGCGTGGCGTTGCATGGATGCTTTACCCCGTCTGGCCGCGCCTTGCCAGATATCGTCATTACTGCGGGCGAGCGGGTGGCGCTGCTGGGGCCAAGTGGGGTTGGCAAAACCAGCGTCCTGCGCCTGATGGCTGGGCTTGAGGGACCGCGTGGGGTTGATGTCGCGGGGCACCCCCTGACGGCCGACAATGCTGACGCCTGGCGCGCCCGTCTGGGCTGGATGCCACAATCACCGCATTTCCTGACCGGCAGTCTGCGTCATAACCTTGGTCAGGGCCGCGAGGGAAACCTGACCAGTGCCCTTGAGACCGCGGCGGTCAGGTCTGTGGTCGAGGCGCTGCCACAGGGGTTGGCCACGCGCCTGGGTGAAACGGGTGGCGGACTTTGAGGGGGCGAGGCAAGGCGCATCACATTGGCGCGGGCTGTCTTTGGCGAACCTGATCTTAACCTTGCCGATGAACCGACGGCGGACCTGGACCCCGAAACAGCGCGGATTGTGACCGAAGGTTTGCTTGCGCAATCCGCCAAGGGCGTGACGTTGGCTATTGCCACGCACGACCTTGGCCTTGCGGCGCAGATGGACCGGATCATCGATCTGGGGCATGCGGCATGAGGGCACTTTGGGTGATCTTCGGGCTGATCCTGCGCGATCAACGGTCTGCCATGTTGCGCGGAGCGGCGTTAAGCCTTGTCGTGCTGGTGATGGGCGTGGCGCTTTTGGGCCTGTCGGGCTGGTTCATCACCGCAGCGGCTGCGGCGGGGATCGCGGGCGTTGGTGCGGTGTTTGATGTATTCCGTCCCTCGGCCATGGTGCGGTTCCTTGCGCTGGGCCGGGCCGCGGCGCGCTAAGGCGAACGCATGCTGACCCATGACGCAACCTTGCGCGAACTGGAAACCCTGAGACTGCGGGTGCTTGCCGCGCATCTGGCGGCCCCCTATCCGGTCATGATCCGTATTCGGGGCGCGCAGGCGCTGAACAGGCTGACGGCAGATATTGACGCGCTGGACGGGGTGCCGCTGCGGCTTATGCTGCCTTTGATTGCGGGTGGTTCGGTGCAAATTCTGGCGCTGGTGTCCCTTTGGTGGCTGGTCGCACCAGAGGTCGCGGTCTGGGTCGTGGTCGGCTATTGCATCGGGGCTGCCCTGATCTTTGGCGCAATGGCGCGCAGGACGCTGCCAGTGTCGCGCCGGGCCGGGGTTGCTGGACAGGCATTTCGTACCCGGTTGATCGACATGATCCGCGCCCGGCGGGATCTGGCGGTTTATGGTCGGTTGTCTGCACAGGCCGAGGCTGTAATGGCCGCCGAACAGCGGGGCCTTGGCCTGCGCCGCCGTCTGGACGGTGCTGAACGTATGGCGGGCGCAGCCTTGGCGGTGTTGGCCACGATCATTGCCGCAGGGGCGTTGGGGATTGGCATGGCGCTGACACAAGCGGGGCGCATCGAGCCCGGCTTTGCAGCACTTGGTTTCTTTGCGGCATTGGCCCTTGCTGAAACGCTGGTACCCCTGCGCCGCGCTGTGTCTGACCGTGGGCGCATGGCAGATGCGGCGCGAAGGGTGGCGCTTGATCTTGGCGACGTCGTGCCGAAGGCGGATGTCGCCGGTCCGAACGGGTATGAGGTGCGGCTGCGCGACGTCACGTTGCGACGGCCGACGACGGGGAGCGCAATTGTATCGGTTTTTTTCCTGTGAGTTGGGCGCAGGCGACACGGTGGCCATCACGGGGCCAAGTGGGGTGGGGAAATCGTCGCTGCTGCTGGCTATTGCGGGTCTGCATCCCGTGGCATCGGGGCATATTACGCTGGGCGGCATCGATGTCGGCCACTGGCCCGAACCGGCGCTGCGCACTGCGCTGACACTGATGCCACAGCGCAGCACGCTGATGGCCGGCACCGTAGCCCAGGCTTTGCGGATCGCCGCTGATGTCGACGATGCAGCGCTGTGGGAGGTTCTGTCGGCCGTGCAACTGGATCAGGTGGTCCACGACTGCGGTGGGCTGGGCACACAGGTCGGCGCGCAAGGACAGCGGCTGTCGGGGGGGGAGGCGCGGCGTCTGGCCTTGGCCCGTGCGCTTTTGCGACGCTCACATGTTCTGTTCCTGGACGAACCGACCGAAGGACTGGACGAGGCTGCTGCCGCATGTGTTCTGCGCGGGGTGCGGCGCGTTTTGCCGGACGCGGCCATTTTGATCGCGGCGCACCGCAAGGTCGAGATCGAATTTGCCGACCGTGTGATATCGCTGCGTTAAGTTGTATTCGACGTGTCAGTTATTGATCTGGACCAACGCCATGTGCCGTGGCTGCGCAATACATAGCATAATCTGAATTGGTTGGTGGGGGGATTCGCCTCCAATAGCTGGAGCAAGACCATGGAATTCGGGATAGTCGAGCTGTCGCGCCTGCAATTTGCGGTGACGGTCATGTATCACTTCCTCTTCGTGCCGCTGACGCTGGGCCTTTCGATCCTCGTTGCCATCATGGAAACGGTCTACGTCATGACCAACCGCCCGATCTGGCGGCAGATGACGAAATTCTGGGGCATGCTGTTTGGCATAAACTTTGTGCTGGGGGTGGCCACGGGTATTACCATGGAGTTTCAGTTCGGGATGAACTGGAGCTATTGCAGCCACTATGTCGGTGACATCTTTGGTGCGCCGCTGGCCATCGAGGGGCTGATGGCGTTCTTTCTTGAAGCCACGGTTGTTGGTCTGTTCTTTTTTGGCTGGGATAAACTCAGCAAAGTTGGGCACTTGGCGGTGGCATGGCTTGTTGCCATCGGGTCCAACTTTTCGGCGTTGTGGATTTTGATTGCGAACGGTTGGATGCAGAACCCGGTGGGCGCAGAGTTCAACCCGATGACAATGCGGATGGAGATGACGGATTTCTTTGCCGTCCTGTTCAACGAGGTCGCACAGGCCAAGTTTGTCCATACCATCAGCGCAGGTTATGTCACGGCCTCGGTGTTCGTGATCGGCGTGTCGGCGTGGTATCTGCTGCGCGACCGCCATATCGAACTGGCGCGGCGGTCGATCACCGTGGCGGCGGCCTCTGGTCTGGCGTCGGCCTTTTCGGTGGTGCTGCTGGGCGACGAAAGTGGCTATTCGGCGACCCACAGCCAAAAGATGAAACTGGCCGCGATTGAGGCGATGTGGGAAACCCATCCCGCCCCCGCGCCGTTCAATCTGGTTGGTTTTCCCGACCAGGAGGCGCGCGAGACCCACTACGCCCTTGAAATCCCCTGGGCGATGGGACTGATCGGCACGCGCTCGCTGACCACGGAAATTCCGGGCATCAATGATCTGGTGGCGCAGGCCGAAACCCGCATCCGTAGCGGCATCATCGCCTATGACGCGCTGCTGCACATCCGTGAAGCGCGCGAGGCATCTGATCCCGCCGTCAGGGCCACGTTCGAGGAGCATTCAGCCGATTTGGGCTTTGCCCTTCTGTTGAAGAGATACGTCGATGACCCGCGCCAAGCCACCGAGGCACAGATCGTGGCTGCATCGAATGATACGGTGCCAACGGTCTGGCCGCTGTTCTGGGCCTTTCGCGTGATGGTCGCGCTGGGCTTTGGCTTTATCGCGACGATGGCGTACTTCTTTTATCGCGCGTCGTTCCGGGGGATGCGCCATCCGCGCTGGGCCTTGCACTTGGCGGTCTGGATGATCCCGGCGCCATGGATTGCCGCCGAACTGGGTTGGTTTGTTGCGGAATTCGGGCGTCAGCCCTGGACAGTGGACGGGGTTTTGCCCTCGGCCATGTCGGTCAGCGCGCTGTCGATGACTGAGGTTGCGATAACTCTGGCAGGGTTCGTCTTGTTCTACAGTGTGTTGTTCGTGATCGAGATGGGCCTGATGCTGAAGTACATCCGCAAGGGCCCGTTTCAGGATGTCGCGGAAACTGATGCTTGGGTTGCGCGTCACACCGATCGTCTGGCGGGTCGGCGCACTGCCGATGCCATTGCCCAGCCCGATCTTCTGCCAGCGGAGTAACAGACATGATCTTGCATGAACTTCTGAGCTATGAGGTGCTGCGCGTCATCTGGTGGGGTCTTTTGGGGGTCTTGCTGATTGGCTTTGCCCTGACGGACGGGATCGACATGGGCGTTGGCGCGCTGATCCCTTTTGTCGGCAAAAGTGATGTAGAACGGCGTGTGGCGATCAACACGATCGGCCCGGTGTGGGAAGGGAACCAAGTCTGGTTCATTCTTGGCGGCGGGGCAATCTTTGCCGCGTGGCCGCCGCTTTATGCGGTCAGTTTCTCGGGCTTTTACCTTGCGATGTTCGTCATCCTTGCGGCCTTCATCGTGCGGCCCGTTGCCTTCAAATACCGATCCAAGCGCGACGATCCGCGGTGGCGAAGTGCCTGGGACTGGGCGCTGTTTGGATCGGGGACCATTCCTGCGCTGTTGTTTGGCGTGGCGGTGGGCAATGTGATCCAGGGTGTGCCGTTCCATTTCACCGACGACCTGCACACGATCTATGAAGGGGTCTGGTATTCCAAGTTTATCGGCCTTTTGGACCC
>JAUSPL010000143.1 GCA_030656535.1 Gemmobacter sp. | reverse complement strand
TGATGGTCCCGGTGGCGGCGGCCCGCGGGCTTCGCCTTGCGGTCGTCACCGTGGATCACGGCTTGCGGCCAGAGGCTGCCAACGAGGCCGCGCTTGTGGCAAAGGCCTGTGCCGGTTTGGGCATTCCACACGACACTTTGCACTGGCAGGGGTGGGACGGGCAGGGAAATATTTCTGATCGCGCCCGACGCGCCCGCTATGGGCTGATCGCACAGTGGGCGCAGGCGTCGGATGTCGGGGCTGTGGCCCTGGGGCACACCCAAGATGATGTAGCCGAAACCTTTCTGATGCGGTTGTCGCGAGAGGCCGGGCTGGACGGCTTGGCCGCGATGCGGTCCGACTGGCAGGCGGATGGCCTGAGGTGGCTGCGCCCCATGCTGGGATTGCCAAGGGCGGGGTTGCGCGACTGGTTGCGGGACATGGGTATTGCCTGGGCCGACGATCCGACCAACGATGATACCGGCTATCTTCGGGTGCGGGCAAGACAGGCGTTGGCTGTGCTGGCGACACTGGGGATCGATGCGCCGGGGCTTGCCGGGGTGGCGGATCATCTGGCCGACGCACGTGCTGCACTGGCCGCCTGTACGTGTGACGCCGCGCGCAGGATTGCCGTGGTTCAGGCGGGCGATGTCTTGCTGGACAGGGCCGGATTGGATGAATTGCCGGTGGAAATTCGCCGACGATTGCTGACCGGGGCGCTGATCTGGATCGCTTCGACCGATTATGGACCGCGCGCCAGCGCCCTTGCGACGATTCACCGCGCCATCAGCCAGGGACGTCCTGCCACCTTGCATGGGTGTCGTGTGGTCCCGTCAACCACCCATCTCAGGCTGACGCGCGAGCCAAGGGCCGTGGCGGATACCATCTGTCCTGTCGACCGGATATGGGATGGCCGCTGGCAGGTTTTCGGGCCCTATGCCGAGGGTTTGACCGTGCGATCACTGGGACTTGTGGGTTTGCAGCAATGCCCCGACTGGCGGTCGGCAGGACTGCCGCGCAGCAGTGTCATCGCCTCGCCTGCGGTGTGGGACGGGGCGCGTTTGGTTGCTGCGCCGGTGGCCGGGCCGACCCATGGTTGGCGTGCAGAGGTCGTGGGGGGCGAACAGGCTTTTGCAAGTTTTCTTTTATCGCATTGAACCTGCGCTTGTTATCTCTATCTTAGGAACAACGCTGCTGCATGTCCTGCAGCACTACGTCGAGGAGACATTCGTGGGCAACGCGCGAAATTTCGCTTTCTGGGTCGTGCTTTTTCTGTTGATCCTGGCCCTGTTCAGCCTGTTCCGGGGTGAGCAAACAACAAGTTCGGCGCGGTCACTGTCGTATTCCGACTTTATCCAGCGGGTCGAGGAAGGCGCGGTCGCCTCTGTCACGCTTGATGGTGAAAAGGTTCTGGTCCGTGGCCGAGACGGATCACAGTCTGTCACAATCCGCCCGGCTGGTGAAAACGTCACCGAGCGCCTGATCGCAAACAACGTCGAGGTGCGTGCAGAGCCACAAGAACAGTCCGGGATTTTCTCGGTCATTTCCTTGTGGTTGCCGTTCCTTGTCCTGATCGGGATCTGGATATTCTTCATGAACCGCATGCAGGGCGGTGGGCGCGGCGGCGCGATGGGCTTTGGCAAGTCCCGCGCCAAGCTGCTGACCGAAAAGCATGGTCGGGTTACGTTTGACGACGTGGCCGGGATTGATGAAGCCAAGGAAGAACTGGAAGAGATCGTCGAGTTTCTGCGCAACCCGCAGAAATACAGTCGGCTTGGCGGGAAAATCCCAAAGGGCGCGCTGCTTGTCGGCCCTCCGGGAACGGGTAAAACGCTGCTTGCGCGCGCCATCGCGGGCGAGGCAGGTGTGCCGTTCTTTACCATCTCTGGCTCTGACTTTGTCGAAATGTTTGTGGGTGTCGGCGCAAGCCGTGTCCGCGACATGTTCGAACAGGCAAAGAAGAACGCTCCCTGTATCGTGTTCATTGACGAAATTGACGCTGTAGGTCGGGCGCGTGGCGTCGGCATCGGCGGCGGCAATGACGAGCGTGAGCAGACATTGAACCAGCTGCTGGTCGAGATGGATGGGTTTGAGGCCAATGAAGGCGTGATCATAGTCGCGGCCACGAACCGCAAGGACGTGCTGGACCCTGCTTTGCTGCGTCCGGGGCGGTTTGACCGCCAGATCCATGTGCCAAACCCGGATATCAAGGGCCGCGAGAAGATCCTGTCCGTCCATGCCCGCAAGGTGCCGATTGGTCCGGATGTCGATCTGCGCATCATCGCGCGCGGTTGCCCCGGTTTCTCGGGCGCTGATCTTGCCAACCTTGTCAACGAGGCAGCCCTGACCGCAGCGCGCGTGGGTCGTCGCTTTGTCACGATGGATGATTTTGAACACGCCAAGGACAAGGTCATGATGGGCGCCGAGCGCCGGTCGATGGTCTTGACCGCCGACCAAAAGGAAAAGACCGCCTATCACGAGGCTGGGCATGCCATCGTTGGCATGAACATGCCCAAGTGCGATCCGGTCTACAAAGCGACCATCATTCCGCGTGGTGGGGCCTTGGGGATGGTGGTGTCCTTGCCTGAAATGGACCGCCTGAACATGCACAAGGATGAGGGAAAGCAGAAGATCGCCATGACCATGGCGGGCAAAGCTGCCGAAATCATCAAATACGGTGAAGAGGGTGTGTCGTCCGGTCCTGCCGGGGACATCCAGCAGGCGTCCAGTCTGGCCCGTGCGATGGTGATGCGCTGGGGGATGTCAGACAAGGTCGGCAATATCGACTACGCCGAGGCTCATGAAGGCTATCAGGGCAACACGGCCGGCTTCTCGGTTTCGGCAGAGACCAAGACGCTGATCGAGACCGAGGTGAAGCGCCTGATCGACGAAGGCTATGACACCGCCCGGTCGATC
>JAUSPL010000130.1 GCA_030656535.1 Gemmobacter sp. | reverse complement strand
TGGAAAGCCGTCGGTACCGTCTGCGACCTCTTCACCGAGGACGAATGCCTCAACTACTTCATCGCCGCGGGATACAAACCCGAATGAACGCGACACGCTCTAATCGCCCATCAAGGTTTTGCCGTGGTCAGAATCTTGCTGTCCAATGACTCGACCGGACCCGCCACAGCCTGCAGCGCCTGAACAAAGCTCTGGGCAGACTCGGTCATCGGGCGCAATCCGTCAAAGATTGGCGCAGGGGCGTGCAGGACGACCACCTTGGTTTTGCCAAGCGCACTGTCATCCACATTGAAAGCCAGTTTGCCAGTGCCCTGCGCCTCGGCCAAGCCGTAGGCCACGCGGACAGCGACGGGCCCAGACCGCCCTGCACGCAAGGTCACTACATCGTTGTCGGCGCGGTTCAGGTTGGGAAGCATGTGAAACACATTGCCCGACACATCCAGCGCCATGACATACAGCACACCCGAGGTGACATCCGCCGGGATGACCACGTCGATCACCGGGTTTTCACCAACGAAATAGCGGCCCGCCGGGTTCAGGTCCGGCCGGTCGCCAAAACCGAACACCACACCAAACCCGCCTGCCGGGGCCCGGGGCAGCGCGGCCTCGATTTCGCACAGGGCAGGATTCAGGACCTCGACATCTATGCGGACGTCACGGGTTCCGACCATCGCGGCCAGACTATCGTTCAGCGCCGCCTTGGTCGCGACCGATGCAACGCGCCCGCCCACGTCGATCCGCGCGGTATTGGGCCATCCGGTGGCGGGCGCTGATGAGAGGCTTAGCGCCCCACAGTCCGCCAAAGTGTCAAGCGCTTGACGGACCGGCGCTTCGGGCAGAAAGCGGGGTCCAAGCTCGACCTCGACCGACCCCTGCAGTCCGGGGGGCAAGCTGGCCAGCGCGGAAAGAACGCGCTGATGTTCGGCGCGGTTGGGCGCAAGGCCGGTGACGCGGATATCATTTCCCGACACGGCCACCCGCCATTCGGGCAGGTCGGCGACGTCGCGGATCAGCGCCAGAACATCCTGCCCCCAGGTTTCGGTGATCGCCCCCGAGGCAAGCGTCAACGAAGCGGTCCCACCTAGCGGTTCGACCAGGGCTGCCATGTCCTGTGCGATCTGGTCGCCCGGCACAAATCCGACAACCTGTACGACGCCGTCCGTGCCACGTTGGGCGATCAACGTGTAGGGGTCCTGCACCGGCAATCGCCCTGGGCCCAGGACCCCGCCAAACCATGCCGCCGCCGCGAGGACAGCGACCAAGACAAGTCCCGCCACGGCAATAAGGCCACCCTTCTTGCTGCTTGCCGGGCGGGGTGCGCTGACCGTGGTGACGTGCGCTTGTTTCTTGTCAGGCAATGAGTTTGAGGCAGCCGGTGGTGCAGTCTGTGGGGCTGTCGGTGGAGCAGTTGTTTCCGCCACGACTCGCGGGCGAGGTACGATCACCGTCTCGTCTGCCGCAGTGGTGTCTGCGGGGGCCTGCGGGCCAGATCGGATCGCCTCGAGCACGTCAAACGCACTTTGGAATCTGTTGGCGCGGTCGGGCTGGGTCATGCGGTCTATCAGCGACTTCAGGGGCTCGGGTACGCCTTGGGTGTCAAGCGGTTGCGACTTGCGCTGTATCACCTCGATCGGGTTGCGGCCCACATCCGGAGCTTTGCCCCGAAACGTCGACAGCAGCAGCGCCCCAAGCGCATAGATGTCTGATCTTGCGTCGGTATCACCGCTCAGTTGTTCAGGCGCGGCATAGGCATATTTTCCGGCGAACTCATTGCCGACGATGGTTTCTGCGCCGGGGTTGGTGTCCTTGGCGATACCAAAGTCGATTATGACCGCCTCGGACGGGTGCCCCCCGCGCAAGATGATATTGTCAGGCGACAGGTCCCGGTGGACAATGTTGCGACCATGCGCGACGGCCAGGCCTTCGGCCACCCGCTGTGCCACCACCATCAGGTCCGGCGCCGACATGCCGCCATCGCGCAATTTGCGGTCCAGACCGGGCCCGTCGACGTGATCCATCACCAGATAGACGGTGCCGTCATCGGTGCGCTGGGTGTCGAAATACCGCACAATGGCATCGTGGCGGATTTCACGGACATCTTCCTCGCGGGTCATCAACGCAAGATAATCTTCGTTGCGCGAGAATTCCCACCGAAGCGCCTTGACCGCGACGACCCGACCGGAAATTTCAGATCGGGCACGGTAGACTTCGGATGTGCCGCCCTTGCCCAGGATTGCTTCGATCCGGTACGTGTTGTTCAACACATCGTTGGGCCGAAATATGGTGTCTTGCCGGGGTGCATCGGACTTCATGCGGCACCGAGGGTGGATCGCACGGCGTTCAGGGTTAGCCGGCCCATCGGATCAGCCGAGCGCCTGGAATTCCACGCGGCGGTTGACGTCGCCCCGGGGATTTGCGGGGTCTGACAGGAACTGCGACCCGACGCCCACGGCTTCCATCCGATCCGCCGTGATCCCGCAATCCGAGGACAGGTAGCGCTTGACCTCTTCGGCGCGGAGCAGCGACAGACGTTCGTTGTAAGCGGCAGAACCAGAGCTGTCGGTATGACCAACGATGCGGTAGCGCGCGATATCAGCGGTTTTCATCACATTGCAAAGCGCTGCCAACTGGGGTTTTTGATCGGCCCGCAACGCGGCGCTGTCGAAATCAAAGCTGATGTTGATGTTGACCTGTTCGTCTGACGGCACGGCTGCATATTCCACCTTGGCGCCGGTGTCGGTGGTCACTGTGGTTGCCGCCTGCGCGGGGGCAGGGGCGGTGCCGGTCGGGGCGATGGTCAGGCCGCGCGTCTTTTGCTTGGTCAGGTTTTCCAGGATCTGGGCTTCGGTAAGTGCGGCGGCGGAC
>JAUSPL010000119.1 GCA_030656535.1 Gemmobacter sp. | reverse complement strand
GTCAGCTTTTGCACATCCACATCGTGGCATAGGCTGACAAACCTTTCGCGGCGTTCGTCGGATTTGTAATAGGCATCTTGCATCGACCGCAAAACCTTGAAGACGGTGCCGTGTTCCTTCATGAACATCTTGCGCGCGATCCGCAGCTTGGCCGGGCGGCCTGTGGCAAGCGTGGCCTGCGCGGCGGTGGCTGCGACACGACCGCCGACCATGGCATAATAGATACCTTCCCCCGAGGACGGCGCGACAACGCCCGCAGCATCGCCGGCCAGCACGACGTCGCGGCCATTGTCCCACCGGTCCATCGGGCGAAGCGGGATCGGGGCGCCTTCACGCCGGATCGTTTCACACCCCGCAAGTCCGCTTGCGGCGCGCAGATCCGCAGTTGCCTGTTTCAGGTCGATGCCGTCGATTCCGGTCCCCATGCCGACGCTGGCCTGATCGCCATGGGGGAAAACCCAACCATAGAAATCCGGACTGATCTTGCTGTCATAGATGACATCGCAGCGTGTCGGATCGTAAAGTGCGCTGGCCGCCGGGGCTTTGATGATTTCATGATAGGCAATGACATAGGGTGTCTTGTCGCCGCCCGGAACTTCTGTCTTTGCGACGTTGGACCGCGCCCCATCTGCGCCAATCACCAGTCTGGTTTGCACACGGCACTCCGTGCCGCTGGCCTTGTCACGATACACGACATGGGTTCCCGTGGCATCCCGGTCCACCCGCAGATACGTGCCGGTCAGTCGGGAGGCCCCGTTTTCCTGTGCACGTTGGCGCAGGAATTCGTCGAAATGTTCGCGGTCGACCATGCCGACAAAGCCATTCTCGATCGAAATATCCACCCGACGCTGCGTGGGTGAGATCATGCGTGCGGTCTGGATTTGTGCGACGATCTGCGATGATGGTATGGAAAAATCCTCGATCAGCCGGGGCGGGATGGCGCCACCGCAAGGCTTGATCCGGCCCGCTCGGTCCAGGAACGCCACGTCGCACCCGGCCCGTGCCAGATCATTTGCTGCCGTCGCCCCTGCGGGTCCGCCGCCAATCACGATGACGTCATAGGTCATGCTATTCTCCTGGTACGATGCGACCCAGGCGTGGCTGGTGGCGCGATTGGATGATCTGCGCGGCCATCACTGCGGCCGCCACGAAAAGTCCTGCCTCAAATACAAAAACAAGGCCAAAGGCCGTGGGTGTATCGGTGAACAGACGCGCAATATCCACCGCAGCGGCCCCCAGCAGACCACCCAGGCCTGCTGCGACAGCCTGCGACGCCCCCCAAAGACCCATCCGGGTGCCTTCGCGCTCTTGCCGCCCCTCGCCCGCAAGCGCCATCATCGACCCGATGGCGGCGACAGCGAACATGCCGTTGAAAAACCCGAGCGCGACTGTGGCCGGCAAAAGGACGTCCGCGCCGTCGGCGGTTTGACCCGCAAGCGCGACAACCAGCAGGGCCAGCGCAGACCCCGCGCAGCCCGCGATGACCCATGTCCGCAACGACCCGATGCGCAGCGCCGTTGCCGCGACACCCACAGTCAGCATCCCTGCGAACACGCCGCCGTTCTGTATCCCCGAAAGCTGGGTCGATTGGCCGGGGCTGAACCCGAAGGCAAGGCCCGCGTAAGGTTCAAGGATAAGTTCTTGCATGAAATAGGCGATCATGGACAAAAAGATGAACAGGGTGAAATGCCGCGCGCGCGGCTCATGCCAGATCTCGGTCATCCCGATTTGAAAGGATTGTGGCGCTGTCTGTGGCTGGGTTGCGCCGCCGTGGCGTCGCTCGACCCCCCAAATTGCGAGGGCTGTCAGAGCCACTGCCAAAGCGCCAACCCCCGCAACCAGTTCAAGCAGGCGGGTGGCCGAATAGGGGTCCAGAAGCTTGCCAACGATCGTCGCCGTGACGGCGATCCCGAAAATCATCATCAACCAGGTGATGGTGGCCGCAGCGGCGCGACGGCGCGGGTGGGTCGTGGTTGCCAACAAGGCCAGCAGCGACGTGCCCGACGCCCCGACCCCGATCCCGATCAGTACATAGGCGATGATCGACAGCATCAAACCGGTCCAGTAGGCCCCGGCCATCACAACAAAGCCCGCCGCCGCCAAAAGTGCGCCCAATGCCAGCGCGATCATGCCAAGCAGGATGAACCTTGTGCGGTTTCCGCCACTGTCGGACAGAAAGCCCCAGTTGGGACGCGTGATCTGAACGGCATAGTGAAGCCCGACCAGAAAGCCCGGCAAGACCGCTGGCAAAGACAGCTCCACGACCATTAACCGATTCAGCGTGGATGTCGTTAGCACGACAATCGCACCCAGGCACAGCTGCACCAGACCCAGTCGCACAATGGACAGCCAGGACAGATAGGTCATGGCACACTGTCCAGCGTGCGGATCGCAAAGGCCGTGATCATCATGCCGCTGACATACATTGCGATGCCGGTCGCATTGTACCAAGGCGCGCGGCCTTTGGGGTCTGCCAACAGTGTGGACATGCAGCGGACCTGCCAGAACAGCAGCAGGGCCACCAGGATGGCGTGATACGGGCGGTCCCAAATCAGCAACAGCGAGATCACCAGCGCTTGTGCAAGTCCCATCACCGTGCAGGCGACGCGGGCCGCGACCTCTGGGCCCAGCGTCACCGGCAAAGACCTTACCCCGTGTTGACGGTCACCCTCCAGCGCCTTGAAATCGTTCAGCGTCATGATGCCATGCGCGCCGAATGCATAGAGGAGCGCCATGGCTATGACCGGAAAGGTTGGCAGCCCTTGTGACAACACTGCGGCGCCCGTGAACCAGGGCAGGCCTTCATAGCACAGCCCTACAAGCCCGGGCCCCCACCAGCCGGACCGCTTGAGGCGGATCGGCTCTGCCGAGTAGGCCCAGGCCGCCAGCACGCCCGCCACTGTCGCGGCAAACCCCCACGGCCCCAGAAGCCAGCCCAGCGTCAGTGAAAGCACCGACATTGCAAGGGCAATCCATAATCCCCACCGCCCCGGAATCCGTCCAGAGGGAATTGGACGTTGAGGTTCGTTCACTGCATCGACGTGACGGTCGCACCAGTCGTTGGCGGCCTGGCTCATGCCGCACACCACGGGGCCGGCCAGAACCACGCCCAACACCACGAGTGGCCATGCGGACCATGGTGAAACGCCCGCCGAAACGATTCCGCAAAGATAGGCCCACATCGGCGGGAACCAGGTGATCGGCTTTATCAGCTCCAACATTGCTTTGGGCTGTGGCACGGATGGGATGTGTAATTTGTGATATACAGTCATGTGTCAACTAAACATTACATTCTTGAGTCGAGCAAGCCCCCAGTTGAAACAACAGGTCACGGCAAAGCGGGCAGGTCGCACGCGGCAATGGATTGGGATTCGCGCTGCGTCCGGTTTTCCGGTGGATTGCACCCGCAGGCGCGGGATCACAGACATGCACGTCGCTGCACAGTTGATTGCAGGCCCGGTGCCGTGGGCATCTGGGGCGGTCTTGGTGTGCTGCGTCAGAGGGTCGCGCCCGAAACGTTCATGCAGTTCATGTTTTGTGATTCGGATCATCACACGGGCCGCAACGTATTCGCGCTTTTGAAGTGGTCAGGTTGTCAGGGGTTCACTGCCATTCGGCTTGAAGCGCCAAGTGTACATGAAACCTGAAGCCGCCAGTAAAGCGGGACATGTCTCAGTCTGAAGCGGGTGAAGTACTGACTGCGCAAAGGCATCAATCCCAATGAGAAAGTCACCGCAACATCTTGTATGGATTGCAAAACGTGTCCGCTGTCGCTTCGCTCTTCCTGCGACGCGATTGATGTTTGTCACGACGACAAGTGTCAAAAAAATGCGCATTGGAAAAGTTCTGATGCGCACTAGTTCTTCTAAATCGGCGAGTGAGCAGACGGCCAAAAGCAGACTTGTCACAACATGACGTTATTATATAGTCACCTCACAAGGGCATACGTAGGCGGGTTGTGTCTTACGGCGGGCCATTGACGTTGATGACTTTGGAGGAGGTCAGCATGTCGGGCGCGGTTTTCCTGGAGAGGAAAATATTAGAATTAGCCTTCTCGGAAGTTGATGTCGTTCGAGAGTCCCTGCCCGACGCGGCCGTTGCTGCGCTTGCTCAGGAGGTTGTGCTCCGGGTCTCCAGGAACCTGACGCTCAGGCACGGATCCGATGCATTTCCTTCGTTGAAGGAAATTGAGTCGCTGTGTGAGGCATTGGTTGCCAATGACCCTGCAGCGTCGATTGCCTATATTGAATGTGTCCAGCAAAGCGGGGCGAGTTTTGAAACAATTTGCCAAGGCTATCTTGCGGTCGCGGCACGACGTCTGGGTGAATGGTGGGACAACGATCTGGTCTCATTTTACAAGGTGACAATCGCCGCCGGGCGCATATATGCGATTTTGCGAATTCTGCGCCTGAGCCGAATAGTCCCTATTCCGGACATGAAAAGGTCAGCAATTTTTGCATCGGTCCCCGGCGACAGCCACACATTGGGAATTACTATAGCAGCCGATATGGCGCGCGAACAGAACTGGGACATCGAACTTTTTGTGGGGCTGTCGCATCAGGATCTGGTACACGCGCTGGAGCTTCGGCAGACCGCACTTATCGGTCTGTCGGCCAGCGGGAAGCGGTCGCTTCCGGCTTTGATAAAGCTGATCGTTGCATTGCGGATCAGCAATCCGAACGCCCGCATTCTGGTTTGCGGAAATATCGGCACAGAGAATTTCAATTTGGTTGGGGTGACCGGGGCTGATGCTGTCGCAGTCGATTTGGATACTGCGCTTGGCCAGATGGAGCGATTGATTGCCAGCAATGGCTTTTTGCCAAATTAACTGATTGATCTCTATTGGTTTGGTGCCGACCAGATGAACTGCGATGTCAGAATATGGCGTGATCACCTCTGTTGTCAGGGACTTCGCCCCGCACAAGGCGGCTGTAATGGTCGAAAAGCGTGTCATGCCCCGTGCCAGGTGTCTGGTCGGCGTCATAGCGTCCGGTTGCCGGGTCAAGAACCAGCATTGATTCCGTGGCATAATAGCGACCGATGCGCGCAAGCTCGGCCTTGTCCTTAAGTCGTGGCACAACTCGGCCCAGACCGTCCAGAACCGCGATGATGGTGTCCAGCATGCCAACAGGAACCCTGCGAAATCTCGGCGGGCGATTCAGAAGCCGGAACAAGTGTTCCCCTTGCTGACGGGGCGTTATGGCGGGGCCGGGCCCGCCGATGGGCAGGATGCGGTTGTGCAGGCTTGGGTCAGTCACGCAGTCCGCCAGATACTCGGCCAGATCGGCATCACTGATCGGCTTGCAAGCGGTGAGTGTCCCATCCCCAAAGACCAGAAACGGCTTGCCGCTTTTCAGGCGGTTGATCTGGCCTGACAGCGATTTGAAGAAGGCTGTCGGACGTACGATGGAATAAATCAGGCCAGAGTCGATCAGGTCAGCCTCAAATGCCAGTTTGGCCTGCTGAAAAGCAAGCAGTGGCTTTTGCACGCATATGGCAGACAACAAGACCATTTGGCCGACGCCTGCCTGTCGCCCGGCAGCAAGCGCGTCGACATGTGCCCTGTGGTCGATGGCCCATGCGGTTTGTGGCGTACCAGTGCGCGAAGCAAGGCAAGAGACAATGGCATCGAATCGTTCGCCCGCAAATCCGTCGCGCACCAGCGAAACCGGATCGGTGACATCGCCCCGGCGTAAAATGGCGCCTGCGGGAAGCGTGGGGTGTCGGTCGGGCTGGTCGCGCACAAGGCAAACCACGTCGTGACCGCGCGCCACCAACGCTGCGACCGTAGCGAGGCCGATTGTGCCGGTCGCACCCAGCATGAAAATCCGTTTGTGCGCTGTTTTCAACTTGGTATTCATCTGTTCGCGCCACTGCAGTCCTGCCGCATATTGCGTTGCACCTTATCCAGGGGTCAGTTGATCCAGAAGAGGCTTTTTGCCTCAAGAACCCCATTGCCTTGATGGCATGGTGGTGCGGCGGTGCTTTACTCTGGTGGGCAGCTTGGTATTGCTTGAACCGGACAAGCGCCGCGAAACAAACCTGAGAAGGGCAAAGCATGGCCGAAGACTATAGCCAAAAGAAAGCCGAGGCCGCCGCATGGTTCCGCAGCCTGCGCGACCAGATTGTTGCTTCGTTCGAGGCGCTTGAGGACCATCACGGAGCCGGTGTGCCGGGCCGGTTCGAGGTCACCCCAACCCAGCGCGCCGATGGCGGCGGCGGGTTGATGAGCGTGATGCGCGGCGGGCGGGTGTTTGAAAAAGTCGGCGTCAATGTGTCCGAGGTACACGGCGTTCTGGGAGAGCGGGCGCAAAAGGCCATGGCGGCCCGCGGAGTACCCGGGATGGACCGCGACCCCCGGTTCTGGGCCAGCGGGATCAGCCTCGTGGCCCATATGGTCAACCCGCATTGTCCGGCTGTGCATATGAACACCCGTATGTTCTGGACCCCGCACGCATGGTGGTTTGGCGGCGGGGCAGATTTGAACCCATGTCTTGAATACGCCGAAGATACGGCGCATTTCCACGCGACGCTGCGCGGGGCCTGTGATGCTCATGCGCCAGACTACTTTGACAAATTCAAAGCGTGGGCGGACGAGTATTTTTTCGTCCCGCACCGGGGGCGGGCACGGGGCGTCGGGGGGATCTTTTATGATGACCTCAACACCGGGGACTGGGACCGCGATTTCGCCTTTACCCAAGATGTCGGTCGGGCCTTTCTGCCAGCGTTTGTGCCGCTGACCAAGGCGCGGGTCGATACGCCCTGGACCGAGGCGGATCGAGACGTGCAGTTGATTCACCGTGGCCTCTATGCCGAATACAATCTGGTTTACGACCGCGGAACGAAGTTCGGTCTTGAGACAGGGCATGACGCGAATGCTGTCTTGATGAGCCTGCCGCCTTTGGCAAAATGGATCTAGCTGTTCAGTCCCGGCATTTGATGGATCGGATTTAGGGTGAACCTTTCGGGTTCGATGTCCATTGTTTGCAGATGAACTCGTAGGGCGTGAGGCCTTTGAGGGTCTTCAGTCTTCGCCCGAAGTTGTAGGCGCTGATGAAGTTGGCGAGGTGATTTCGCAACTGTTCGTTGTTGTCGTAGTGGAAGCGTTTCACGGTCGCTTCCTTGATCGTGCGGTTCATGCGTTCGACCT
>JAUSPL010000112.1 GCA_030656535.1 Gemmobacter sp. | reverse complement strand
AGATCGATCTGCGGAATGTGCGGATGCGGTTCTTGTTCTTTGAAAGCTTTCAGTACCCCGAGGCAGTGATCACCGCCCAGATCGACGCAGCCGCGCTGGCAGACCTGCCGACCCTGCGGCGTAAGACCCTGCCGCTGGAATTCACCCTAGACCTGCATGGGGTGAAAAAAACCATGACCGCCGATGTTGTTGTCACCCAGCTTAGCGATGACATGGTGGCCATTTCGACCGGAGCGCCGATTCCGGTGATGGCGGCTGATCACAACCTGACTGAAGGAATCGAAAAACTGCAAGACGCGGCAGGTGTCCGCATCATTCCGTCAGCAACTGTGACGTTTGATTTCGTGTTCGCCCGCAATGGCGGCACGGTCGCATCAACGCCGGTTGCTGCTGCGGCACCAACCGCTCCGGCGGCGTTGGAGGCTGCGGGTGATTTTGATCCAGAGGCCTGCAAGGGCAGATTCGAGATCCTGTCGCGGTCGGGGAACATCTTCTTTGCCAGTGGATCCGCGCGGCTTGACCAAAAAAGCGCACCGTTGCTGGACAGTCTGGCCGACATCATTTCCCGCTGCCCGGGCATGCGGATTGAGGTCGGCGGCCATACTGATTCCGACGGCAGTGCCACACAGAACCAGCGACTGTCCCAGCAGCGCGCACAGTCAGTTGCCGACTATCTGCGCGGCAAAGCCATAGACGCAGCGCGTTTGCCGGTTGTCGGCTACGGCGAGGATCGGCCAGTCGTTGCCAATGACACGGCGGCGAACAAGGCGCGCAATCGCCGCATTGAATTTCGGGTGATAGATGGCTGATCGGGTTCTTCGTTTCGTTGCGGTCTTGGCGTTGCTGCTTGGCTTTTTGCCAGGCGCGGCACAAGCACAACAGCGGCTGGCGCTTGTGGTCGGAAACGGGGCCTACAGTTCCGTTACTGCGCTGGACAATCCCGTCGGGGACGCGCGCTTGCTTGCCACTGCGTTGGAAAGCAAAGGCTTTGATGTGACGCTGGTGCTCGACGCGGATCAGGCTGAGATGAACCGCGCGATTTCTGCGTTTGGCCGTTCGCTGCGCGAGGCGGGGCCGGAGGCAACGGGCCTGTTTTACTACGCGGGGCATGGGGTGCAGTCGTTCGGGTCGAACTATCTGTTGCCAACCGACGCCAGTCTGACGGACGCCGCGGATCTGGGTTTGGTCGGGGTGCCTGCCGATGCGGTGCTGCGGCAGATGGCATCCGCGCGAAACAGCACCAATATCGTCATTCTGGATGCTTGCCGCAATAACCCGTTCGAATCGATCCCGGATATGAACGACAACGGTCTAGCCGAGATGAAGGCACCGACCGGGACATTTCTGGCCTATTCGACGGCGCCGGGTGCGGTGGCTTTGGACGGGTTGGATGGCAACAGCCCCTTTACCCAGGCACTTGCAGTTGAAATTGCCAGCCAAGGAGTGCCGATCGAACAGGTGTTCAAGGCTGTGCGCGTCAAGGTGTTGGAGACCACCTCGGGGGCGCAAACCCCGTGGGATACATCGTCGCTGACTCAGCAGTTCTTTTTCACCCCGGCGGCGGTGGTGTCGCCACAGGATGTTGCGGCCAAACAGCTGTGGGATTCGGTCAAAGACATGAATGATCCGATTCAGATCATGTTGTTCCTGCGCGCCTATCCTGCAAGCCCCTATGCCGAGGAGGCGCGCAAGGCGCTGTCAACGGCCATGAACCAGGTTCTGACGCCAGATGCCGATCCTTCCGCTGCGGCGGTGCCGCCTGCCGCGGCGCAGCCCGCAACCCCGGACACCCGCGAGTCCGCGTTGATCGAAGTGGCCCGCGCCTCGGGTCAAGCCGCGGACTATCACGCTTATCTGGATGCATTTCCGACCGGAATCTATGCCGAACTTGCAAAATTCGAGCTGTCGACCCTTGCCGCCAGAACTGCTGCGCCACCGCCAATCGCGCCTGTCGTGTCTGCGCCGGCGCCGTCGACTGCGGAACAGGCGACCCTGACCTTCACAACGGCTCTGACTGTGGGCGGCGAAAACGTCGCCGGGAAGTCGATTGAGCAGTTGGCAAAGTCCTCGCCGTTGTTTGCACCGATTGACGGGCTGCCCGAAGAGTTGTGGAAAGGTCAGACCTGTTCCAACTGTCACGCCTGGACGCAGTCGGCGTTGTGCGATCAGGGCAAGACCTATCTTGCTCAAAGCGGTGAGCGGGCGCTGTCGAAACAGCATCCCTTTGGTGGGCCCTTCAAGCGCGCGCTCCGGGTGTGGGCAGGTGGTGGCTGTCAGTAGGGGCTATTGCGCAGTGGTTGTGATAAAGAAATAGACCCATTCGCCTTTGAAATCAGGGTTTGCGGCCCGCACCTCGGCGATCCGGTCGGCCAGATAGGCCAAGTAGGGTGCCGCCGGTTCGACCATCGGGCGCAAGCCGTCATGGATCGGGGCCGAAGTCGCAAAGGCTACGGCGATTTCCTGTCCATACGGCGGTGACACGGTAAGGGCAAGCGCCGGTATGCCGGGCAAATCTTGTCCAATGGCCAGCGTCGCCTTTGGTCCAATCAGGCGCGGGGCGACGACCTGATTGGGCTGCAAATGCAGGACATTTCCCGCGGCGTCAAAGTAGTCCACATAGACAAAGCTGGGATAATCGGGCGCAACCAGATCCAACACCAGGCGCTGACCATCGGAATAGCGATAATCGCGGACCTGTGCGTCAGGGCCTATGACCCGTGGATTGGTGTCCTGTTCTGTTGATTGGGGCAACCCCGTGGCGGCTATGCCTGTCAAAGCCTCGCATTGCGGCCTTGGCAGGATGGCGATGCGGTCTGCAACCGGAATCGCCGCGCCAACCTGGCTGCGGATCGCCGCAAGAGCCGGCGCACGCAGGGCGTCATCGGGCACATGGCCGCGAAGCTCCAGCGCGCCGGTTTCGGGATTGAAGGTGGTCTGCAATCGCCCGCAGGGCACCGAAGCCAGTGTCTGGGCGATCCCATCGCGCAGCGGATCAGCGCCTTGACGCAGGTCGCCCGGCTGCATGAACGACTGGATGGCGGCAACCGACACGGGGTCCACCGGACCTTCATCCCCGCTCCACGCCAGCGCCGCTGTCCTGCGTTCCGACGGTGGGGTCAGTCCGGCCAACGCGATGCCCTCGGTGGCGGCCGGTGCTATGGCGTCGCCGGGTTGTATCGCCGGTGCGACACGGTCTCCGGATGCGGCTGCGGGGGCGACCGGGCTTCCGGACGAGGCGAAAAGGGCTACAGGGCTGCCTGACACCGCAGAGGGTACGGCAGGTTCGCCGAGCACTGCCGAGGGGGTGACAGAGTCGCCAGACGCGGTGAAAGGCACGACAGTTTCGCCGGGCGCGGCAACGGGGGCGGCAGTATCGCCCGAGATCCCGATCGTTGCCGATGCTGGCGGTCCGGGTACAGCCAGCGCCATGATGGATGGCAGCACAGTGTCTGACAATGGCGAAGCGGCGGGACGGCTTTGCACCGCAGGTTCACCTCGCGCAGGGCTTTGCAAGGTCATAGTGGGGGCCAGAGCGTTCGCCGCAAGGGCAGGTGTCGCAAGGCCGACGAGAGCGGCTGAAGCCAATCGCGGGGCGGTGATGCCGACCGGGCCAGTTGCGGCTGGTGGCGCGAGCAGCTGCAGGACGTTGGATGGGTCGGCTATGGGTCCAGCGGTGATGAAGTCTGGTTGCACCTGGTCTGCCCTGACCCGGGGTGGATCGGCGCCCTGAGTCAGGGCGGCAGCGGTGTTCGCAGAGGCGAAGGTTTCGCTTGGCGGTATGGTTGCTTCGGCGGTGGTGCGTCGAACTTCTTCTGCCGCGATCTCGAGCCGCGATTCTGGCATAGGCTGTTGTGGCGGGGGCACGGGACGCAGCGCCAGTGCCAACCCGCTGAACACTGCCAGATGTGCCGCGACCGACAGTCCGGCCGCCATCGACCAAACCAGCCCGCGCCCGGTCACGGCTGGGTTCCGGGCGTGACCACCAGCACCACATCCCGCGCACCAGTCGCATCCAATGCGGCAACCAACGGCAGGATGTCCCGCAACGGCGCGCTGTGATGCGCGTTGATCCGGATCAACAGGTCGGGACGATCTGCGATCATGGCTTGCAGCCGTGGCAGGAGGTCGGCTTGTGCGATGTCGGACCCATCCAGAGCAAGCGATCCGTCGCCGGCAATCGATACTGTTGCGCCGCCGCCGGGCATCTGGGCGCCTGTGGCGGCGATCGGGGGACTGACGGCAAACGGCGCAGTGGCGTCCATCCGTCCGATCAACAGGAAAAATACCAGCAGGAAAAACACCACGTCGATCAGCGCGACAATGGTTTCGGGGCTGCGACGGTGCGGTGCGCGTCGAAGCTTCATGGCGCGGGCTCCAGCCGCAACAGCCGCACCTGTTTGACCCCCGCCAGCGTTGTGGTGTCCAGCAAGGCGACCAACGCCTGAACGTCCGCCTGCCCTGAAGGCAACACAACGACCGCCAGCATCGGGTCGACGCGCAGTCTTTCGCGCAGCATGGCATCCAGCGCAGGAAAGGTCAGGGGGCGGCCCTGCACGCGGGGCGTTCCATCAGCCCCCAGTCGGATCAAGAGGGGGGGCAAATTGACCGGTGACGTTGCAGGTTCGGCCGGGGTCGACTGATCTGCCTTGGCCACCGGCACCATCCGCAGGTCCAGATATGTGGAGGTGACCATGAAGAACACGAGCATGATCATCAACACGTCGATCATTGACACCAGTGAAACAGGGGCAGTGGCGGAACTGGCGCGGTGCAGCCTCATGTATCCCCCCATTGTTGCCGGTCAGTGCGGCGTGTCCTCGGCGGCGAATAGCTGGCCGACCGCAGCTTCAATCATCTGGGCTGCACGGTCGGCGCGGTCGGACAACAACCCTGCGGCAACCGCAGCCGGTATCGCGACCAAAAGGCCTGCGGCTGTCGTCAAAAGCGCTTGCCAGATGCCGCCCGCAAGGATCGAGGCGTTGGCCGCACCTTCTGCAGCAGCAAGTGACTGAAACGACTGAATCATCCCCAACACAGTTCCCAGCAACCCCAACAGGGGGCTGACCATGGCAATCAATTCCAGCAATCGAATGTGGCGGGTCAGAGCGGCAAGCTCGACATTGCCGCGCCATTCAAGATCGGTGTCCAGCCCAGGTCTGCGCCGACCCGCGTCAAGGCCCTGCATCGCGGCAATCATCACCCGGTCGGCGGGGGAATTAGGCGCAACTGCGGCGATAGCCGCATGGCGGTCACGCGCGGTCCAATGGGCGATCGCCTGTGCGCGCTGCGTGGCGCCCGACAGCACCCCGCGCATCTGGACCACCTTGACCACGATCAGCGCCAAAGACCCAAGCGACAGCACGGCCAGCAAGAGGATGACTGGCCCGCCTTGCACCAATATCCCTAGCAGCGGGGCCATCGCCTATTGAACCAACGGTGCCGACGTGCGGCTGGTCAGGTCCAGCAGCGGAAAGCAGTCGATTTCGTCGCTGTTTTGCGGCCGACAGGATCCGATCTCATGCAGCAGGACCTCAGAGATCGAGTCGCAGCGGGTTTGCGGTATCTCGAACAGCTTCAGCGTGGTCCGTGCGACAGGAATCGGAGCAGCGTCGATGGTCAAAAGCCTGTCGATCACGCCCCCCGTATTGAGAATCGCCAAAGACATCTCGAAGCCCTCCAACGTCAGGCCGGTCTTGTTTCGAAACAAGAAGAATGCCCTGCAAGATCCTCCCGGGTCGTCTTCGAACTTGTTCAGCTCGACCGTCAGGCGGCCGGCCTGGTCTTGGGCTTTTGCCGGAACCCCGTATATCAAAGCTGTTGCCAAAAATATGACAAAGGCTTGCAATGACAAGATTTCGGCAGACAACACGCGGCGCGAACGCGCTTTGACGGCAGGCATCGCAATTCCCCTTGATCTGGCAATGCCCGATTGAAACTGTTTCGCGACCTGTGGGTCAAGCGTTCATTTTCTGTGTCGTCAAGCAGACAAAACACAGGAATCCCATAGTAGACATAAAGAGGCAGTGTGCTAACGTCTTTTATATCGTGCTGTTGAGTATTGTATAATTTGGTTTACTCCTGCCGGGACTTCAGATGCTCGAGTCACTTTTGACCCCACGATCCAACGCTCGCCCCAGTGGCGAAAACCTTGAATATGATTCAGGTTTCACCGCTCTGATGCTTGCTGCTCAACCAGGCGAGGAACGTCAGGTTGGCAAGGAAATCGTTGCAGGAGAAGAACCCAAATACACCGATGTCGCCGAGCGTGCGCTGGAGGTTCTGAGCCGCAGCCATGATCTGCGCGTAGCCGTCGTTTGGGCGCGGGCAGCGTTGGCCATTGACGGGTTGCAAGGTCTGGTCGGCCCGGTAAGCTATATCTGTGGTTGCCTGGAACAATACTGGGACAGCTGTCATCCAGAACTGGATGCCGATGACGATAACGATCCTACGATGCGTGTAAACGCGGTGTTGGGGTTGGCGACGCAAGGCACCATCCTTGCGGGGCTGCGATCGCTGCCTCTGGCAGACAGTCGCACGTTTGGCCGGGTGTCACTGCGCGATATCCAGATCGCCGAGGGCGAGATCACACCACCCGAAGGAGCCACCACGCCGGATAAGGCTACGATAGCTGCAGCGTTCAAGGAAACCAGCCCCGACGCTTTGCGCGCAGATCTTGCCGCCGCGCGGCAATTGCTGGACGATCTGGCTGGGATCAACCGGGTCTTTGACGAGCAGATTCCCGGCTATGGCCCTGATCTTTCGCCGCTGATGCGGATGATCAAACGCATCTTGTCCAAATTGGCCGAAGCGGTGGGTGAACCCGAAACCCCGGCCGTCCCGGTCGAGGACGTTCCCGCCGATGTCATCGCGCCAGCCGCATTTGCGGTGGCGTCGGTCCCCGGGGCAATCAATTCAATTGCGGATGCGCGCGCTGCGATTGATCGCATCATCGCCTATTACGAGTCCAACGAACCCTCCAGCCCGGTGCCGATTTTTCTGCACAGGGCTCGCCGTCTGATCGGCGCAGATTTCATGTCAATTATGAAAGACATGGCGCCCCAGGGGGTCGAAAGCGTCATGATGCTTGGCGGAATTGAAGATGAGTGAATTGTCTGAGTGAACGTGCCCTGCGGCGCGATCATACACAACAACAGGGAGCCATACATGTCGAGTTCACAGAAATTCATCGCGCGGAACCGTGCCCCGCGGGTGCAGATCGAATATGATGTCGAAGTCTACGGTGCCGAAAAGAAGGTTCAGTTGCCGTTCGTCATGGGCGTTATGTCCGACCTCGCAGGCAAGTCCGAAGTGCCCCAGCCAGGAATCGCAGATCGCAAGTTTCTGGAAATCGATGTCGACAACTTTGACCGCCGCATGAAGGCGATGAAGCCCCGTGTCGCATTTAACGTGCCCAACACGCTGACGGGTGAAGGCAACATGTCGGTTGATCTGACCTTTGACGGCATGGACGATTTCAGCCCCGGCGCCATTGCTGAAAAGGTCGAGCCCCTGAAGGCCTTGCTTGATGCGCGCAACCAACTGGCAAACCTGATCACATACATGGACGGCAAACCGGGGGCCGAGGAACTGATCGCCAAGGTAATGGCAGACCCGGCCCTTCTTGCGTCGCTTGCCGCGGCGCCTGCAGCCGAAGCCGAAAAGGAATAAGCCATGGCAACTGAGAGCACTGCTACCCAAGGCACAGCGGCCGCCACCGAGACCCTGGAGGCTGACTTTGCCAGCCTGCTGACCAAGGAATTCCGCCCCCGCACCGATCATGCGAAAACCGCAGTCGAAACTGCGGTCAAGACGTTGGCCCAGCAGGCGCTGGCCAATACCGCGCTGATTTCCGACGACGTCTTCCACTCGCTAGAGGCGATGGTGGCTGAAATCGACAAGAAGTTGTCGGAGCAAATCAACCTTATCATCCATCATGCTGACTATCAGCAGATGGAAAGCGCATGGCGCGGGTTGCACTATCTGGTGAACAACACCGAAACCGACGAAATGTTGAAAATCCGGGTGATGAACATCTCGAAAAAGGACCTCGGCAAGACCTTGAAGAAATTCAAGGGCGCAGCCTGGGACCAGTCACCGATCTTCAAGAAGCTTTATGAAGAAGAGTTCGGTCAGTTTGGCGGCGAACCCTATGGGTGTCTGGTCGGGGACTACCACTTTAACCACTCGGGTCCGGATGTCGAATTGCTGGGCGAAATGGCCAAGGTCGCAGCCGCGGCGCATGCCCCGTTCATTACCGGCGCTGATCCGTCCCTGATGCAGTTCGACAGCTGGCAGGAGCTTGCGAACCCGCGCGACCTGACCAAGATCATGCAGACCCCGGAATACGCCGCATGGAAAAGCCTGCGCGACAGCGAGGACAGCAAGTACCTTGGCCTCACGATGCCTCGGTTCCTTGGTCGCCGTCCGTATGGTGCCAAGTCGGACCCGGTGGAACAGTTTGCCTTTGAAGAAGACACAGGTAACGCGGAATCCGATAAATTCGCTTGGGTCAACGCAGCCTATGGGATGGCCACCAACATCAACCGCAGCTTCAAGGAATACGGGTGGTGCTCGCGTATCAGGGGCATCGAATCTGGCGGAACGGTTGCCAATCTGCCGACCCATACGTTCCCCACCGATGACGGCGGCGTTGACATGAAATGCCCGACCGAAATCGGCATTTCCGACCGACGCGAAGCAGAACTGGCCAAGAACGGTCTGATGCCGCTGATTCACCGCAAGAACACCGATATGGCGGCCTTCATCGGGGCGCAGTCGCTGCATCAACCGGCGGAATATGACGACCCGGATGCCACATCCAACGCCAACCTTGCGGCGCGACTGCCCTATCTTTTCTCGACTTGCCGGTTTGCCCACTATCTGAAATGCATGGTCCGCGACAAGATCGGATCCTTCAAAAGCCGCGACGAGATGGAGCGCTGGCTCAAATCTTGGATTCTGAATTACGTCGACAGCAGCCCCGCCACCTCAAGCGAAGCAACAAAGGCGCGCCGGCCGCTGGCCGCAGCGGACGTTGTCATCGAAGAGGTCGAGGGCAACCCCGGCTACTATACCTCAAAGTTCTTCCTGAGGCCGCATTACCAATTGGAGGGTCTGACGGTTTCGCTGCGTCTTGTCAGCAAGCTGCCGTCAGAAAAGGCCTGACTTCAAGCCGTGCGCCCTGGCGTCGGGGCGCGCTTTTTCACACTGCACCTGCGGTCGATAGTGACCGCGCTATGATAAAGGAGAACTCTCATGGCTGTTGACATGTTCCTCAAGATTACCGGTCCTGCAGTCGATGGCGAAAGCCAGGACAAGAAGCACGGCAAGGAAATTGATGTTCTTGCTTGGTCCTGGGGCCTGTCGAACTCTGGCACCACGCATATGGGCGGCGGGTCGGGTGCGGGAAAGGCCAACTTTCAAGACATTTCCTTCACCACCTATTACGAAAAGTCCACGCACGAGCTTGTCAAGAGCTGCGCCAAGGGGACGCACCACGGCGAAATCATTCTTACCTGCCGCAAAGCCGGCGACTCGCCGCTGGAATACATCATCTATACGCTGAAAGACTGCATCATTTCGTCGGTGTCGACCGGCGGCAGCGGTGGTGAAGATCGTTTGACGGTGAACTTCACGATCAACTTCGGCGAGTTCCGGGTGATGTACAAAGAGCAAGACAAGAAGGGCGCAGAGGCGGCGCAGGTCGAGTTTTCGTACGACATCGCAGCCAACGAAGCCAAGTAGCGCCAGGCGTCCGCGCAGGACCGACTGCAAAATGCCCGTCGCCGCCATTCATGGGCGGCGGCGGCTCTTGATCTTACAGAACCGGAGACCGCGGTGACCCAGGACGCAACGGCCCATCTCAAGGCAGGCGACCCCGACGGTGCGCTGGCCGCTTTGCAGGCGCAGGTGCGCGCCAATCCGGGCGATTCCCGGCTGCGGATATTCTTGTTTCAGCTTTTGTGTGTGCAAGGTGACTGGAAACGGGCTGTTTCGCAGTTGAAGCTGTGCGCCGAACTGGATCCGTCGGCGTTGCCGATGGCGCAGACCTACCGCGAGGCAATCATCTGTGAAGTCTACCGCGAAAAGGTGTTTGCTGGTGAAAAAGATCCTCTGATCTTTGGCGACCCACAGGAATGGATCGCGCTGCTTGTGGAATCCCTGCGTGCGTTGGCAGCGGGGCGGGTGCAGGATGCCGCCGATTTGCGTGCCCGTGCGTTCGATGCGGCACCGTCCGCGTCAGGCGAATTGAACGGCGTCGCGTTTGACTGGATCGCGGACGCAGACCCCCGGCTTGGGCCGGTCTTGGAAATCATTGTGAACGGCAAGTATTACTGGATGCCCTTCACCGCCATCGCCTCGTTGCGCGCAGACCCGCCCGCAGATCTGCGGGATGCCGTCTGGACGGCCGCCAACCTGACCTTGCAGAACGGGGCCGAAATCGTTGCGCTGATCCCAACCCGATATCCGGGCACTGCGCCATCCGGGTCGGGGGCCACACGGTTGGCGCGGGCGACGGACTGGACCGATATGGGGGCAGATACCTTTGTTGGAATCGGTCAGCGGCTGTTGGCGACCAGTGCGGGCGATACCGCACTGATGGATGTGCGGGCGCTTCGAATGGATGTGAAACCGGGAGGTTTGTGACACAGGATGGCGGACAAGACGATTTCGGAACGTCTGCAGCCGTCCTTGCTTGACCGGCTGACGGACGACCAACCCGGCAACCCCCGGGAAACCCGCGAAGACCGGGTGATCGACCTGCGTCGGCTGCGCGACATCATCCGGCGCGATCTTTCGTGGCTGCTGAACACCTCGAACGCGGAAACCGTCATCGACGCGCGGATTTATCCCAACGTTGCGACATCGGTGCTGAATTATGGCTTGCCAGAGGTGTCCGGCCTTACGTCGACTGATGACCGCACGCACCGTATTCGGGCTGGCATTGTCCGCGCGGTTGAACTGTTCGAACCTCGCATCAAGCCCGGCACGCTGGATGTGGTGCCCCGCCCAGCGCAAAAAGCGGGCGAGTCGCTGGTTGTGTTCGATATTCGGGCAGATATGTGGGCGCAGCCATTGCCGATGGAACTGTATCTGAGATCCGAGGTCGACATAACCACCGGGCAGATCTCGCTGGAACGGGTGGGCTGACAATGGACACCCGCCTGCTGCGCCATTACGAATCCGAACTATCCTATTTGCGGGAAATGGGCGCCGAGTTCGCGCAATCCTATCCAAAGGTCGCGGCCCGGTTGGGTATCGACGGGGTCGAGGTTCTGGACCCCTATGTCGAACGCCTTCTGGAAGGCGTCGCCTTTTTGTCGGCGCGTGTGCAACTTGAACTGGACCTGCAATACCCGGCGTTCACCAGTCATTTGCTGGAGGTCGTGTATCCCCATTACCTGACGCCGACGCCGTCGATGATGGTGGCCTCGTTCGATCCCGACATGGCAAACCCCGCACTTGCAGAAGGCGTGGTGATCCCGCGCAACACCGTTATCCGGGCCGCCCTGACCGAGGGGCAGCAGACGGCGTGTCAGTTCCGTTCGGCGCAGGATGTGGCCCTGTGGCCGCTGGAAATTGCCGAGGCAGAATATATCGACGGCCGTGGTGCGCTGGTTGCGGCCGGTGTCGCGGTGGCAGAGGCGCGGGCGGCGATCCGTCTGCGCCTGCGTCGTCCGGGCGGGGCAACGATTGGCGAATTGCGTCTGGACCGGCTTTCGCTGTTTCTGGGCGGTCAGGCGGCTAGGGGCTGGCAATTGCACGAACTGCTGTCGACCGACGTTTCGGGTCTGGTGGCGAGGTCAACGGACCGGCGCGCGGAT
>JAUSPL010000090.1 GCA_030656535.1 Gemmobacter sp. | reverse complement strand
GTTCCGCGCGCGTTCCTGAAATGCACCCTCGCCATGCGCCAGCGCTTGATATGCCGCCCGCAAGGCCGCGATTTCCGACCGTTCAACCCCGCGGCGTTTCAGCCCGACAAGGTTCAGACCGTCAAGTTCGCCGCGCGGGGCCTGCACAAGACCATGCGGAATAACGTCATTTGCAACCATGGTTAAGGCCCCGATGATCGCGCCATTGCCGATACGGACCCATTGATGGATGCCCGACAACCCGCCCACGATCACATCGTCGCCCAACACACAGTGCCCGGCAACTGCGACCTGATTGGCCAGGATGACCCTGTTGCCGACCTGCGCATCATGGCCGACATGTGCGCCGGTCATCAGCAGGCAGTCATCCCCGACGCGGGTGATACCGCCGCCGCCTTCGGTACCAGTGTTCAACGTCGCACCCTCACGGATGCGACAGCGTGCCCCGACCACCAACCGGGTGCGTTCGCCGCGATATTTCAGATCCTGCGGTACTTCGCCCACGACGGCGAAAGGAAAGATCACCGTGTCTTCGCCAATGTCAGTCCAGCCGGTGACCACGGCATGCGATTTCACCACCACCCGCGCCGCCAAGGTGACCTCGGGGCCGATCAGCGCAAAGGGACCGATCAGGACGTCTGCGCCAATCACTGCGCCAGACTCGACCACCGCCGAAGGATGGACCTGCGCGCTGGGGTGAATGCTCATGGGGTCAGCCTTTCGACAGATCGAACATGGCGGTGATGACGGCCTCGGCCGCGACTTCGGTGCCGACCAATGCACGGCCTTCGAATTTCCAGACCTTGCCGCCGCCACGCAGCGCGGTCATGTGCAGTTCCAGTACGTCGCCCGGCACCACCTTGCGGCGAAACTTGGCCGATTCAATCCCCATGAAGAACACCTTGGCGCCCTTGTCGGCCAGACCCATCGTCATGCCGACCAAAACCCCTGCGGTCTGCGCCATGGCCTCGATGATCATCACACCGGGAAAGATCGGCAGACCGGGGAAATGCCCCTGAAACTGCGGCTCGTTGTAGGTGACGTTCTTGATGCCGACGCAAGATTTGCCAACCTCGATATCGCGGACCTTGTCGATCAACAAAAACGGATAGCGGTGCGGAATGATCCGCTGGATCAGGTCAAGATCTGCTTCGGTCGTAGCGGTCTGGGTCATGCGTATTGTCCTTGGTTCGCGGCATTTGCTCCGGGTTCTGGCCCCGGGCCTGCGCCCTGCCCCCCTGTGCTAACAACTCGGGGCCGAGGTGACAAGCCGCAGGGACACGACTGCACGACCGCCCGCGTCAGTCTGCCGGCACGGTGTCTGCGGGTCCCGGACCTGCCGCGCCCGGATTTGTGGGGGTGGGGTCTGCAGGGGCGGGGTCTGTCGGCCGGGGGGGAACGGCGGTCGGTCCGGTCAGCCCGGGCAAGGGGACAGCTGGCGTCACGCGCGGCCCCGGAGCGCCGTCCCCGATGGACGCATCCAACCGGGCGATCGCTGCATCCGTCACGTCAATCTGTTGAAACGACAGGACGATTGCCTCATCCGACAGGATCGCCATTGCGCCGGCTTCGGTCATCAGTTTGGCCAGCACCTCGCGTGCTGCCGGAAAGAACTGCGCGCGCGCCTGTTCTGACGCATCCAGCAAGGCGCGGCTCTTGGCCTCTTGGGTGTTGCGAATGGATTGCACACGCGCATCGAAGGCATCTGCAAGCGCCCGGAAATCCTGCGGTGACAGGTCCGGACGGCGTTCAGTCAACGCCCGCTCCTCTTTCGTCAGCTCGGCCTCGATCTTGCGATTTTCCGCAAGCAGCTCGGCCTGACGCTTTTCAAGGTCGCCCTGAATGCGCTGGCCGAACCTGGACTGTTCAAAGAACCGCGCTTCGTCCAGCGTCAGGATAGGCCCGCTTGGCAGCACCATCTGCTGGCTGGCCGCAGGTCCGGCCAATAGCGCCAACAGCACCGCTGTCACGGGTCCACGCATCAGAACTTGGTCGAAATCGTCAGGTCAAAGACCTGTTCTTTATCGTAAGCCTGCTTCTTGATCGCCTTGGCAAAGTTGAAACGAAGCGGGCCAATCGGTGTATCCCAAAAGATCGAAGCGCCGATTGACGACCGCAGTTCCAACTTGTCGCTACCAGCAAGATTGATGCCAGCCGTGTCGTCCAGACCCCAGACCGACCCAACGTCAAAGAACAAACCGCCCTTGACACCGTATTCTTCGGGCAGACCAATCGGGAACTCTGCCTCGAGCCGCGCCACGGCGAACATGTTGCCACCAAGCGCATCCTGATTGGTTGAGCCAAGGTCACGCGGCCCAAGACCAAACGGCTCGAACCCGCGAATCTTGCCATCCATGAAGAAGCGTTCGGTAACCCGGGTGCTGTTGGCACCGCTTGTTGCGATCACGCCGCCCTCAAGTTGGGCACGCAGGGTGACTTCTTCGTTCAGGATCTTGGTTTCGGCCACCGCCAATGCTTCGGTACGGACGAACTTCATGTCACCGCCGACACCGCCAAAGTCCTGCGCAAAGCGGAACACATAGACGTTGTTGCCGCCCAGGCCGTTGCGCCGGTTATCCCAGGAATAGCTGTAGCCGATGGCAGAAGACACCAATGCGCCGGTCGCCTCTTCACGGACCAGGATCGGTGACGAGGTGGCCGCGTCAACGTTGTACATCCGGTTCTTGCTGAGGGTATAGCGCAGTTCCAGTTTTG
>JAUSPL010000078.1 GCA_030656535.1 Gemmobacter sp. | reverse complement strand
CATCGCCGACGATGCGCCGGCAAGGAAATCTTCGGCCAGGATATAGGCCTGTGCCAGACCATCGGGCGAGGGCTGGGCGATCCACGTCAACTTCAAGCCAAGCTGTGATCCATCACCCAAAAGCCGCTGGAATTGCCCCTGATCTTCGGGGGTCGTAATAACGGCGATTTCGCGAATTCCGGCCAGCATCAGCGCAGACAACGGATAATAGACCATTGGTTTATCATAAACGGGCAGCAGTTGCTTGGATACGCCCATCGTAATCGGATAAAGCCGGGTGCCAGATCCGCCAGCAAGAATAATGCCCTTGCGCGTTGTCGTCATTTTATTCTCCAAGGTCTTTCAATACGTCAATAAGCCCGGCGTGCCAGTCGGGCCGAGAAATGCCAAAAGCCGCAGCCACCGCCGAACAGTCCATCCGAGAGTTGGCAGGCCGCCGTGCGGGCGTGGGATAGGCAGAGGTGGGGATGCCGGTCACGGTGACAGGCATGCCTGCGGCCGCAAAGATCGCCCGCGCGAATTCTGCCCAGCTGACATCCGGGGCACCGGCAAAGTGATAGGTGCCCGTGACACCGCGCCCCTCACCGAATGCCGCCGCCATCGACACCAGCGCATCTGCAATGGCTGCGGCGGGGGTCGGCCCGCCGACCTGGTCGTCCACGACGGTCAGTGCATCCCGGGTCTTGCCCAGACGCAGCATTGTTTTGACAAAGTTTGCACCATGCGCCGAGAACACCCATGACGTGCGCAAGATCGCATGCGGCCCACCGGCCGCGCGCACCCCGTCTTCACCCGCAAGCTTGGTGCGGCCATAGGCACCCAAGGGGCCGGTCGGGTCGTTTACCTGCCATGGCCTGCTGCCCGACCCGTCAAACACATAGTCGGTTGACACGTGCAGGAACGGAAGCCCCCGCGCTGCCGCAGCGCGCGCCATCGCACCCGGGCTGTCACCGTTGACGATCTGCGCGGCAGGTTCTTCGGCTTCGGCCTTGTCCACTGCTGTCCAAGCGGCGGCGTTGATCACCAGATCCGCCTGTGTTGACCGAATGACTGCTGCACAGACCTCGGGGTCCAAAAGGTCAGCCGCGTCGCGGCCCAGGAACTGCACCGCCCAACCCTTTGGCATCTTCCGCGCCAGTTCCGTAGCGACCTGACCGGTTTTTCCGAATACCAGAACCTGCATGCCTACCCCGCTGGCTATGTCTTGACACCCAACCGCTGACCTACGCCTGCACGGTCTTGCAAAGCGCGCCACCAGTCTTCGTTGTCCAGATACCACTGGACGGTCTTTTCCAACCCCTCCTCAACCGTGACCGAGGGCCGCCAGCCCAATTCGGTGCGGATGCGGTCCGGGTCGATCGCATAGCGGGCATCGTGGCCCGGACGGTCGGTTACAAAAGTGATCTGCTCGGCATACGGGGCATTCTTTGGGCGTTTCTCGTCCAGAATGGCACAGATTGTCGTGACAAGGTCGATGTTGCGCCGCTCGTTCTCGCCGCCGATATTGTAGCTGCGGCCAAGTTTGCCCTTTTCCAGCACCAAGAGCAAAGCGTCGGCATGATCTTCAACATACAGCCAGTCGCGCACATTGATGCCCTGACCGTAAACCGGAATCGGATTGCCTGCCAACGCGTTCAAGATGGTGACCGGCACCAGCTTTTCAGGAAAATGGAACGGACCATAGTTGTTGGAGCAGTTCGTCAGCACCACCGGAAGCCCATAGGTTTCATGCCAGGCGCGCACCAGATGGTCCGACGCCGCTTTTGACGCCGAATAGGGGCTACGGGGATCATACGGGGTGTCTTCTGTAAACTGGCCAGTTGCGCCCAGCGATCCAAACACCTCATCCGTCGAGATGTGGTGAAAGCGGAACCCCTCGGGTCGACCTTGCGCAACCCAGTAGGCCCGCGCGGCTTCCAGCATGTTGTAGGTGCCGTTGATATTCGTCAAAATGAAGTCGCCCGGACCATCAATCGACCGGTCCACATGGCTTTCCGCAGCAAGGTGCATCACCGTATCGGGTTTATGTGCGGCGAATATGCGATCAAGCGCCGCGCGGTCGCGGATATCAGCTTTTTCAAACGCATAAAGCGGGCTATCAGCCACCATCGCGACGTTCTCAAGGCACGCGGCATAGGTCAGCGCGTCCAGGTTGACCACCTGATGTCCGCGCTTCACCGCAAGCCGGACCACAGCCGAGCCGATAAAGCCCGCGCCACCCGTAATAAGAATCTTCATGATAGCCTCATCAAGTCGTCAAAAGGGAGCAACGATGTCACGCAGCAGGGGCGCAGCAGCATCCTTGCCCGACAAGATTGCCGTCGAAGGGTCAATCCCCCAGTCGATACCGATCTGAGGGTCGTCGAACCTGACAGATCCGTCACAGTCAGGCGCGTAATAATCCGAACATTTGTAAAGCAACTCACTGTCTGGCGCCAAGGTCACAAAGCCATGCAAGAACCCGGCAGGAATGAACAACTGCCGACCGTTTTCGGCTGACAGTTCAACTGCGACCCACTTGCCATAGGTCTCGGACCCAGACCGGATATCCACAGCGACATCCAGAACCCGTCCCGCACCCACGCGCACCAGCTTGGCCTGCGCATGCGGCGGGCGCTGAAAGTGCAAGCCCCGCACGGTGCCCACGCTGCGTGAAAGGGAATGGTTGTCTTGCACGAAATCAACATCGATCCCATGCGCTTTCATCACCTTCCGGTTCCAGGTTTCGGAAAAGAAACCCCGGTCATCGCCAAAGCGGCGCGGCGTGATGATCACGACACCCGGAAGCCCGGTTTCCTCGATCATTGGTCATACCCTATCAAATGCAGCAACAGCCAAACGACCCTGCACCTTTGCATATGCCGCATTCCAAGGGCGGTGACCAGCCCATCCGGCACTGTCGCGCCGAGATGCAGCGGGGAAATGCCTGACTGATCGCCTAGTCATCCACCCGTTTTGCCGATGTGACAGCAAGCACACGGGCCTGGCAGGTCATGCTGACCACATAGCCCGATCCCGCCACCTCTATCCGCGCACCTATCGGCAGGTCCGACGGCAGATGTGACAGCCCGACCTCGGTCCCATCGGCAAGCAAGATCGCAGGACAGGTCACGCCGGGAATCCGGGTGCCAGTCAACAAGATCGCAGCATCGCCGGTCACCGTCGCAGCAGGCTTTGGATCGGTCATCACAGGTCCCTTCACAGAATCAGCGGCGGCGCCGCGGCAACCGACTGTCGCACCCAGGATCACCAGAATGATTCCTGCGGTTGCAATGCGCGCACGATAGTCAATCAGAGGCAAAGTCGGCTCCTTTCTACAGCACGGAAATCCGCTTTTGCTTAATTTTTTGGCCAGCAAAACTTGTCATCGCGGCCAGTTAAGCTTTGAAACGAATCGAGCCGACAGTATACAATTTATTGTGTAGTTTTGTGCATCCTGTCTGATTTGTTTCCATCGCGCATATGATTCTGGGGCGGCGTCAGAACCTCTGGCGGCTGAACATCCCAGCTTTAAATACCAGAGAGATGAGGTAACCCCAATGTCATCGAACATGTTCGATAGCTTTATTCCCGTCGACCCAGCAAGAACCCCCGATGAAGTCGCGGCGGCTCTGCTTGAATCGCAAGATGAAGCTGCGCTTGATGCCGCAATGACCGCGTCGTACGAGGCTGACCATATTGCGCAGCCTGCCGCCCGGGCAATGGATCGCAGCAAGATCGCGCTTGTGACGGCCGACCCGGTGTCAACGACCGGGCTTGTGCCCCTTGCTGACCTGAAACCAATCCTGACCACCGGCTTTTCCGAAGTCGAGGAACGGATGGCCGGGGCAGCCGTCCTGACTGCCGACCTGTCAAAGGAAAACCAGTCGCAAATGATGATTGGCACGATGGCCGGGGCTTCGATGTCCATGGCCTATACGCCAACCGATCCGGGTGTGGTCAACCAGTTCTATATCGATGCCACAGGCGTCGGAGAGCTTGACCTGAATGTCACCGAAGTGTGGCCAGAGTTCACCGGTGCAGGCGTGCGTGTCGCTGTGCTGGACGATGGCGTAGACAACGTACACGAGGACCTCGCCGCAAACTACAACTATGGCGGCGAATGGGACTTTCGTGACGATGACTGGTCCGCGCAGCACGTCAACCCAGACGAAGCACACGGCACCGCGGTAGCCGGGATCATCGCGATGGCCGACAACGACGTCGGCGGCGTGGGCGTTGCCTATGGATCCACCGTCGCCGGGTTCAGGGTTCACACTGTCGTCACCGCCGATGGGATGAACCAGATCGCCGAAGGCATCGCCACCGCATCGGGCCAGATCAACCCGCATATCCCGTCCGTCGATCACACGATGGATGTGGTCAACATGAGCCTCGGGACCGCGATCGGTGGGACATTCTATGACGCCTGGGGATTTGGCGATGCCCCATGGATCGCGATCAACAGCGCGCTGGTGAACGGCGTCGCCATCGGTCGGGGCGGGTTGGGTACCATCTATGTCAAGTCTGCCGGCAATGCGCGTGCGGCCGATCAAGACAGCAATACCGAAAGCTGGGGCGCAAACCCGGCGACGATTTCTGTTGCGGCGGTCAATCGGGACGGCACGTTGAGCACCTATTCGACCCAAGGCGCCAACCTGTTGATTTCGGGCTTTGGCACACCCTTGGCCGGCGAGATGTATACCACCGACCGCACCGGAGCCGACGGATACGACCTAGGCAACTACACCTTCGGGTTCAACGGCACATCGGCCGCGGCGCCGACAATCACCGGCGTCGTGGCGCTGATGCTGGATGCCAACGAAGGTCTTGCCTGGCGCGACGTACAGGAAATCCTGGGCTATTCGGCCCGCCACGTCGGCACCGATATCGGCGCCGGGGTGTCGGGGGCGGAAACTTCGGCATGGCAGTTCAACGCGTCAAACACATGGAACGGCGGCGGTTTGCACCATTCGCGCGACTATGGCTTTGGCTTGGCGGATGCCCATGCCGCAGTGCGGATGGCCGAGGTCTGGACCGATATCACCGGCGCGGCGCAGACCAGCGCCAACTGGCAGATCGCTTCATCAGACTTCATCGACGCGGATGAAACCGTTGACGGCTTTGCTGGCGGCGGCGTCACCGCGACGACCGTGGGTACGGAAAGCTATGTCATTGCGCAGATCCAAAACATCCGGCTGCAGCACATCTCGCTGGAACTGGACTTTTCGACAACGTACATCGGCGACATGGAAATCACGATCACGTCGCCCAGCGGAACCACAGCGACGCTGGTCAGCAGGGTCGGCACCGGCAGTTTCGGGAGTAGTCAGGACTTCGACGGTCGCTGGGTCTTTGCCGCAAACGCCTTCTGGGGGGAAACCAGCGCAGGAAACTGGACGGTCACGTTCAACGACGCAAGCGCCAGCGATACATGGCTGATCCGGGATGCCGTGTTGCATCTGGGCGGCAAGACACTGACCGACAACGACCATTTCGTCTTTACCAACGAGTTTTCGGATTATGCCGGGATATTCGGCCATTCAACCTCGTTCGTCGGCGGCCTGGGGTCCCGTGATACGCTGAACGCGGTGGCCGTGACATCCGACAGCACGATCAACCTGTTGGACGGGCTTGGGGTCGTGGATGGGGTGGCCATAACGCTTGCGACGATGGAAGACATCTATTCCGGCGACGGAGATGACCAGCTTGTCGGCAACAACATCGCCAACATCCTGAGCGGCGGGCGGGGCCGAGATACGCTCTTTGGGGAAAACGGCCACGACACCATCTATGGCGGCTTCGGGGCTGACCAATTGATCGGCGGCCAGGGCGTTGATCACCTGTATGGTGGCGTGTCGAATGACAGGCTCTGGGGCGGTGACACCGCCGACTATCTCTATGGCGGTGACGGGGCAGACATGTTGTCTGGCGATGGCGGTTCAGACAACATGTGGGGCGACCTGGGCAACGATACGATGTACGGCGGCGTGTCCGGTGACACCATGTATGGAGGCACCGACGACGACGAAATGTATGGCGGCGACGGCAACGATTACATGTCTGGCGATGTCCACAACGACGTGATGTATGGCGGCAACCAGAACGACGTCATGCAAGGCAACTCGGGCAACGATACGATGCACGGTGATGCGGGTGTGGACGATCTGAATGGCGGCGCGGGTGATGATTTCCTGTATGGCGGCGCCGATAATGACCGCATGACGGGGGGTGCCAATAACGACGTGTTTTACGGCGGCCAGGGCGCGGACCGGATGATTGGCGGGACGGGGGCCGATAGCTTCGTCTTCACGACCGCCAGCGACAGCACCGCTACAGGCGCTGGACGCGATGTGATCGTTGGGTTTGTCAGTGGCGAAGACAAGATCGACGTAAGCGCCCTTCAGGCGGGAATGTCTTTCATTGGCTCTGCAGCGTTCACTGGGGTCGCGGGCCAGATCCGCTATCTGCCGACCAGCGTCGCATTCATTGACCTTGACGGCGATACCGTTGCGGACATGAGCTTTGCGCTGGCCGGTGCACCGACGTTGCTGAGCACAGACTTCATCTTCGCCTGATACCCATACGATAGACCCGACGGCGCCCTCAAACGTCCTGTGGGCTTGCACATTGAACATCGGCGTCCCCAGGGTTTCGGGGACGCCTTTTTGACAAGGCAAGGTGGATCTGCGGCCACAACGAATTGTGCTCACTGGCCACCCGATACGAGCTACGCCTTCAGTCGGGCGTTACAGCTGTGGGGACAAGCAAGCCGATCCCATCCGCCTTAAAGGTCGGAAACAGAGCGGCCCAAATCGCCATAGGTTTCGCGCACACGGAAAGACCGCGCCGCGCCTTCGCCGTACAGCACCTTCGTGCGACACCCCCCCCCGTTCGCGCAAGACGGAAACCGGAACAGAGGAGTGCCAAAGTCGCGTTTGTCGAAGTCGCAAGTAGACAATCTGTAGTATGATCAAGATCGACGGAATTCTGCCACAGTAGGGAATGCCAGTGTTGTCAGAGCGTCCGCTCCGGGTTTCCCTGATGATGAAAAGCATGGACTTGAAGTCGCCAAGCATGCTCGAAAACCGCTTGCTTGCGGGTTTTCAGGTGGGACGAGGTTCGCTCGGTTTGCGGGGTCTATGACCAAACCGAGACCAGTGGCTGTAAACCTGCCAGATCATCGGCAAGTCGGGCCAAAGTCATCCCACGACCCATGCCCGGCTTTGTCGCACGAAGTCGTCGCCGCCCATTGCCGTTGCGCGCTTTGGTTGGCATCCACACTTTAGCCGTCAACTTTGGTCACCTGATAGATGCCGGGATAGAACGTCCATCCGGCAAGTAATGGCTGCAATTTGGCAGCACCCGGTTTTCGGCACACAGATCACCTTTGAACATCGATGAAACGGCGGGGAGGGCCGATTTTATCTTCGCTTGATCGATCTGCAAACTTTGCGCCCGGCAAACGGGCCGGGCGCAGCGGCGCCGGGGGCAACCCCGACGCCGGCGCTATTCAACCGCCCCACACAACGATCACTTGCGTTTTCCAGGCGCCACTCTAGGGTCCGGTCGAGGTCAGGGGGCAACCATGGGTGAACAACGGACGCTGGTTCTGACAGGAGCAAGCCGAGGCATCGGTCATGCCACGGTGAAACGCTTTTCCGCCGAAGGCTGGCGTGTGCTGACCTGTTCGCGCCAACCATTTGACCCGCGCTGCCCTTGGCCGGGCGGCGAGGAAAACCACATCGAGCTTGACCTCGCGAGCCCGGACAAGACCATTGCCGCCATTGAGATCATCAAGGCCAAGGTCGGCGGTCGGCTGGATGCGCTTGTCAATAATGCCGGGATATCCCCAAAAGGGGCGGGTGGCGCGCGTCTTGGGACACTCGACACTGATCTGCGAACCTGGGGGCACGTGTTCCATGTGAACTTTTTCGCCAGCGTCGTTCTGGCGCGCGGCCTGAAAGACGAATTGATGGCCGCACGCGGATCGGTGGTCAATGTCACTTCGATCGCCGGAAGCCGTGTGCATCCGTTCGCAGGTGCGGCCTATGCGACGTCCAAGGCCGCCCTGGTGGCGCTGACCCGCGAGATGGCGCATGACTTTGGCCCGCTGGGTGTTCGGGTCAATGCAATCGCGCCGGGCGAAGTCGAGACATCAATCCTGTCCCCCGGGACTGACAAGATCGTGGAGCAACTGCCCCTGCGCCGCTTGGGCCAGCCAAAGGAAGTTGCCGACGCGATCTGGTTCCTGTGTTCCGAGCAGTCATCTTACATCTCGGGGACCGAAATCCAGATCAACGGCGGCCAGCACGTTTGATCCGCTGACAAGGCTGGTCGGTCCCGTTCAAGGGCGCCGCCTGCCCGGTGGCCCGTCATCACAGGACAGCCGGACGGTTGGCCGGGATTACACGGTGTGCAGGTACAAATCATAGTCCACATCGGCAATGGTGCGCGCGACACGGGCGTATTCCGCCGCCTTGATCGCTGTGAACGTGCGGTGCATGTCCGCACCCAACGCATCGCGCAAAAAGGCAGAGTCGCGCGCAGCTTCGATCGCACTGCGCCAGTCAACCGGGATCGGCGGGGTGGCGGTATCGGCGGCATAGCCGTTGCCCGTCGTCTCTGGCCCCGGGTCGATACTGTTCGCAAGCCCGTGACGGAGACCGGCCAACACCGTAGCGGCCACCAGATAGGGGTTGGCGTCCACACCTGACGGTCGGTGTTCGATGCGTCGCGCCCCAATATCACCCGCAGGGATACGCAGCGCGACCGAGCGGTTGTTGACCCCCCATGTCGGCGACACCGGGGCATAGCTTTGGGCCGCGAACCGGCGCCAGCTGTTGGCGTGTGGCGCGAACACAAGCATGGACTGCCCCATGGTGTCGATCAGCCCGCCCAGCGCGTGACGGATGGTCGGCGACCACTGGCCTTCGACGTCCTCGACAAAGACATTGCGGCCCTTGGGATCTTGCAGAGAGACATGAAAATGCATGCCCGAGCCTGCATAGTCTTCAACCGGCTTGGCCATGAAACATGCCGTCACACCGTGGGCACGAGCCTGCATGCGCACGATACGCTTCAGCCGCATCAGGTCGTCCGCAGCATCCAGCACGCTTTCCCGGTAATGCAGGGTCAGTTCATATTGGCCGGGCGCATATTCGGAAATCATGGTTTCCGCCCGGATGCCGGCCTTTTCCGCACCCCGATAGATGTCGGAAAACAACGGTTGCATCCCATGCAGGTGATCTACCGAATAGACCTCGGTCTTGGTGGACATGCGGCCGTCCAGCACGGCGCGGGCTGGCTGCACGCGACCGTTACCGTCGCGGTCATTGGCAAGCAAGAAGAACTCCAGTTCGAACGCACCGGCGGGGTGCAGACCCTCGGACTCCATCTCGGCCAATTGGCGTGCCAGCGCGTGGCGTGGGTCTGATGTCATCGGCACACCATCAAGCGAGTACATCGACATGAACACCTCGGCCCGGGGTGGGTTGGTGTTGTGCAGCGGCTTTAGCGTGCCGGGGATAGGCCACGCCCGCAGATCGCCGTCGCCCTGATCCCAGATCAGACCCGTTTCGTGGACATCTTCGCCGCAGATATCCAGCCCCAGGATGGAAATCGGCAAATGACGGCCCGAACGGAAAAACGGCATCAATTCGTGCCGCCGGATGATCTTGCCGCGTCCGATGCCGTTGGCGTCGTGCAAGACGATGTCGATGGCCTCGATTTCGGGATGGGCGGACAGAAAGGCTTCGGCTTCGACAGTCGAGGAACCAGAGGGGCTTTGGGTCATGGAACAGCCTTTCGGGCAATCAGGCGAACAGCGCGGTCAGGGTTTCGTCAAATGCGGCGATCATGCGGTCAATCTGGCTTTTCTTCGTGACTGGGCTGACCAACATCATGTTGTGGAACGGCGCGATCAGGCAGCCCCGGTTCAACAGCATGGTGTGGATCACGGCCTCCAGCTCGGGGTGATGGGCCGCGGCGGCCTGGGTTCCGTTGCGCAGGGGACCGGGCGCACAGATGAATTCCACACGGGCGCCAACGCGGATGACGTGCCAGGGCGCCTTGTGTTTCGCAAGTACGTCCGCAAGACCCGTGGACAGGCGGGCAGCGCCCTGTTCCATGTGGGCGTAGGCCTTTGGTGTCATGACCTCGGCCAGCGTGGCGCGCAGGCAGGCGAACTGCATCGGATTGCCCGACAATGTGGTGCCCATGCCCGAATGCCCCGGCGCGCGCGTGGCGTTGTATTTGGCAAAGCGGTCGGCAATTTCAGGCGTCAGCCCCCAGACCGCCGCAAGCATTCCGCCCGCGATGCATTTTCCCGCGACGAATATGTCAGGGGACAGCGCGTGACCTCGGGTATAGCCGCCCAGACCCGACGAAATGGTATGGGTTTCATCCATGACAAGCAGCGCCCCATAGCGGCGCGACAGGGCGCGCAGGCCGTCGTGGAACCCGGCCTGCGGCAGGACCATACATGAATTGGTCATCACGGGTTCGGTCAGGATTGCCGCAATGTCACCCGTCTGCAGCGCGGCCTCGACGGCGCTGAGGTCATTGAATTCAACTGCGGTAGCAAGGGTGGACAGGTCGGTGACCTGACCCGTCAGTCCGGCACGGTTGATCGTGCGAGCACCGTCCAGCACCACCATCGTATCGTCCACTGTGCCATGATAGCAGCCGTTGAAAACCAGGACCTTCGGTTTGCCGGTGATCGCCCGCGCAACGCGCAAGGCAAAGCGGTTGGCGTCGGTGGCGGTCGTGGCGATCTGCCAGCGGAAATTTCCAAATATCTGGGTCAGCAAGGCCCCTGCGTCCAGCGCATCTTGCGTTGGCAGCATGTAGGTCAGCCCGCGCTTGGCCTGCATGCGGATGGCGCGGGCGACAGGCGGCGGCGAGTGGCCAAACATCGAACCCGTATCGCCCAGGCAGAAATCGTCAATACCATAGCCGTCGATGTCGGTCAGCCGGGCGCCTTTGGCCTCGGCCACAAGCATCGGGAACGGCATCGGCCAGTCCTTCATCCAATGCATCGGCACACCAGCCAGAAAAGCCCCATCCCCTGCGTCAAGCGCCGCGCGGGTCTTTGGGCGCGCCTTGGCGTAGCGGCGGGTTTCGCGCGCAGCAAGGGTGCTCAGGCGGTCACGACGGACGCCTGCGATGGTGTCGGAATTTGCCATGGTCTGAGTCATGCTGAAATCCTCGGGGTTTGTGGGCAGACCGTCCTTGTGACGACCATGCCGCACGTCAAGTTCGGTGCGCCTGAGCTATCAGGCGATGCCATCACGGGTCCGCACAAGGCCGGCGCGCCCTTGGGCTGAAAGGGTCAGCCTTGCGGGTTGGCGGCGCGCCATTCCGCAGCCTCGGACAGCCAGTCTTCAGCGTAGTCTACCTGCTGCCAGTCGTCGAACCAAGGACCGCCTCTTGTGTAATGGACAGCCTGTGGGTGGCCAGATGCCGGTTTGTCGTACCAGCCTTCAAGCCAGTTCCATCCCGTCGGCAGCACGCCGATTTCGCTATCGTCCGCCCATTGCATGCGGTGCAGCCAGGCCCCGGTTTCGCTGTTCACGCGCTCGGGCGTCAGTTGGCGTGTAGAAGGGTGGTCGCAATTGAGCAGCATGAACGACGACCAGTTCTTGCGCGGGTAGGCGGTCTGTACCTTGCCGTCCATCTTTGTCTGGTCGGTCGGGGTATAGTCATGCTGAACGCACACAACCGCACAAGCCGGGTCCATATGGGCGGTCAGTTCCGCCACGTCACCAAAGAACAGGAAATCGCAATCAACAAAGACCGCCCAGCCCAGGTACCCCGCCAGATGCGGCACAAGAAAGCGCGAATAGGTGAACTCGGTCGACGCCAGCGGGTCGATATCGCGGGTATACAGGCCGCTTGCCACCAGATCGCTCAACTTGATCGGGATCACCTCGACCGGGACGGTGGCATGTTTCAAAAGCGACTGTCGGGCAACCTGATAGGCAATGTCTTCACGCGAATCCCAACCGACATAGATGCGAAGCGGAGTCATGAGGAACCTTTGTCAGATTGGGGGGCAACGGGCGGCGGCAGGATTGCCAAGACTTCTTGCAACGTCACCTCAAGTGGCGCACGCGCATGCGTCAACGTGGCGGTCGCGGCGGCGGTCTGTGCTGCGCAAGCGCCGGGATTCAGCAGCATATTCACCCCCGCAGCAAGGCCCTGGGCATCCAGGACACGAAGTGCACCGCCCGCCGCGTCAAAAGCATCATAGCTTTCGGTGAAATACCAGTGATCCGGGCCATACAGGATTGCTGACCCAAGGGCTGCGGGTTCAAACGGATTTTTTCCGGGCAAGGGATCACCGTCAACCGGCAAGGAATGGCCGACAAAGCTGATGGGCGACACGCGAAACCACAGCCCCATCTCGCCGATGGTGTCGGCAATATAGACAGCGGTTTCAGGACCGGGCAGCGCGCCCGCTGATCGACGCGCGGTCGCGAACCGGGCGGTGGCCAGGGCGGTCGCTTCATCGGCCTCGGCCAACTGGCGCGGCGCAATGATCAACAGCAGGTCCGGGTGGTTGACGCGCAATGCTGCATGGGCGTCCAGAATACGGGCCACCTCGCGGCGTTCGGTCGAGGCCGCAAGCCAAACCGGGCGGTCGCCCACCGCCGCGCGCAGTGTGGCAAGCTGGGCCGCATCGGCAGGCAACGGATCGGCTGCGGACTTCAGCACGCCCGCCACGCGAATACGGTCCTTGGCCATGCCCAGCGCCTCAAAGCGTCCGACCGAGGCGGCGTCCTCGACAAGGACGCGGCGTAACGGCGACAGCAGGGCCGCATAGACACTGCGCGCACGGCTGCGGCTGCGGCTGCGCTTCTCCGAAATGCGGGCGTTTATCAGGATCATGGGGATGCCGGTCGCTTGGGTTTTCAACATCCGTGTCGGCCAAAGGTCCAGCTCGGAAAACACCGCAGCACAAGGCGCCCAGTAGGTTAGGAAACGCCGCACTGGACCCGGGGCATCAATCGGCGCGTATTGGTGGATCACGCCCTTTGGCAAGCCGACCTGTTCCAGCGCCATGGCAGAGGCCCGCGTCGACGTGGTCAACAAGATCGTGACATCAGGCCGTTCAGCCCTCAACACGCGCAAAAGCGAAAGCAGCGCCAGGCTTTCCCCGACACTCAGCGCATTGACCCACAGCACGAACCCTGCGGGACGCGGCACACGGCTTTCTCCGAACTTCTCAGCCACGCGGTCGGGATCTTCACGGCCTTTGCGCAGCCGCCGACCAAGCGCCAGCCGCCATACAGGTTCGGAAACCGCAGAAAGACCGCGGTACAGGGTCAAAAGCAAGGGCATCTATTTGCGGGATATATAGGTGCGCCAGAGCCAGATCAGCAACATCGCCCCCAGAACCGCACCCACGAAACCGGCCATCCACCCCGTAATGGTCAAAAGCACGCGCAACACCATCCCGCCAACCAACGCGCCAAACACACCGATGGCGATGGTCGTCGGGACATCGGTCTGCACCTTCATCACACGGGTTGCGATGAAACCCGCAGCAGCACCGATGATGATCAAGAAGATGATGGGCATGGAGCACTCCGGACTTGCAGGGTGACTATGGGCCTATTCGCGGCGCGTGTGAAGCGGCTAGCGATTGCACGACGGTTTGGCGCTGAACCGGCAAGTCGCCTGTGACCCGCACCCACGGGATGAGATCAGCCCAAGGCCCCTGGCAGCGTCAATCCGCGCAGCGCGTCGGCGGTGGGCAGGCTGCGTTTGCCTTCGCGTTGCAGTTCAGTGATCTGCACAGCGCCAGTCCCGCAGGCCACCGTCAGGCCCGAACCGCCCAGGATCTGGCCGGGACTGCCTTGGCCCGGGGCAAGGGTAGATCGCAAAAGTTTCAACCGCTCGCCCGCCATGTCGCACCACGCGCCGGGAAAGGGCGACAGGGCGCGGATCTGACGGTCCACGGCTTCGGCGCTCTGGGTCCAGTCGATACGGGCTTCGGCCTTGTCGATCTTGGTCGCATATGTGACGCCCGAAGTCGGTTGCGGCTGCGGGACCAGACTGTGCAGACGCGAAAGGGCATCCAGGATCATCCGTGCGCCCATTACGGACAGCCGGTCGTGCAGGTCGGCCGTGGTGTCGTGCGCGCCGATCGTGATCGCTTCACGCAACAGGACCGGGCCGGTGTCCAGACCGGCCTCCATCTGCATGATG
>JAUSPL010000074.1 GCA_030656535.1 Gemmobacter sp. | reverse complement strand
TCGTTTGAACGAATGCTGCTCGACAACACCATGCGGCGTCACAAAGGGTCCATCGTCGCGGTAATGGAAGAATTGTGTCTGCCAAGACGCACGCTGAACGAAAAGATGGCCAAATACGGCCTGACGCGCGGCGACTACGTCTGACCACAGACCCGGATACGCCAGATGTTCCAGACGGGACTTTTGGTGCACAAAACAAAGCCCCGTACACCCGTGCGGGGCTTTGCCTATGGGTCGCCGGTCCCGTTCGGGGTATCGGGTGCGTCGAACAGGTTGCGCCGTGCCGAAATCAAGCCCGCTCAGAACAGACTCAGCTGATCTCCTGAACGGGGGGGCGGTCGGAACAGGTCGCAGCGCAGGCGATCTGGGGTCCGGTCCAACCCGAGCCGCGCGCAGGCCTTGGCAAAACGTTGCGCCAGCAGGTCTGACCAGATGCCCTGCCCGGTCATCCGCGTCGCCCAATCGGGGTCATAGTCACGGCCGCCGTGCATGTCGCGCACCCGGCCCATGACCTTGGCCGCACGCCCCGGCACACGCGCCTCCAGCCAGGCGCGAAACAGCGGAGACACCTCGAGCGGCAGGCGCAGCGCGATCCAGCGGGCGGTCTTGGCCCCCGCATCGCGGCAGGCCGTCAAGATCGGTTCCAGCTCGTGGTCGGTCAAACCGGGGATCACGGGTGCCACCATTGCGCGCACCGGGATGCCCGCGTCCGCCAGTGCGCGGATCGTGGCCAGACGGCGGGCTGGCAGGGCCGCCCGGGGCTCCAGACTGCGCGACAGGCCCACATCAAGCGTGGTCACGGACACCCCGACCGCCGCCAACCCTTTGGCCGCCATAGGGGCCAACAGGTCTATGTCGCGTTCCACCAGGGTTCCCTTGGTGGTGATGGCGACGGGGTGGTTGTGGGCCGACAACACCTCCAGCACCTCTCGCATGACGCGGTGCTGGGCGTCTATGGGTTGATAAGGGTCGGTATTGGTGCCGATGGCGATTGTCGCGGGCCGATAGCGGGCATGTCGCAATTCCGTATCCAGAACCGCCCCGATGCCGGGCCGCGCAATCAATCGGGTTTCGAAATCCAGACCTGCCGACAAGCCCAGATACGCATGGCTGGGCCGGGCAAAGCAGTAGATGGATCCATGTTCGCACCCCCGGTACGGATTGATCGACCGATCAAACGGCAGGTCCGGCGATTTGTTATAGCTGATCGCACTGCGCGCCCGTTCAAGCGTCACTTCGGTGCGCAAAAGGCGATCATCCTCGGGCAGATCCCACCCGTCATGGGCCCCCTCGCGCGTCCGCTGCTCGAACCGCCCGGACGCATTGTCCAAAGCGCCGCGCGCCCGGGTCCGCAGGCCTTGTGGCAAAGGTATGGGTGCGTCATTCTCCATAGCGGCCAACATGGAACATATGAGGAACAAAGTCCAGCCATCGCGTCTTTGCAATCAGGCCCTGTCGGTCCCGGCACGGCGCATGTCGCAATCCGATAAGTGCGCGACGGGCTTTGGCCCCATGCAGGCCCAGACACCCTTCCTCCGCAGGAGCCCATCATGGCTGATGACAACGACGAGATCATTCTTTCGGAACTTTCGGACGACGAGCTTGTCTTGCAGATGCATGATGATCTGTACGACGGCCTGAAGGAAGAAATCGAGGACGCGGTCAACATTCTGATCGAACGCGGCTGGACGCCTTACGATGTGTTGACCAAGGCCTTGGTCGCGGGCATGACCATCGTAGGTGCCGACTTCCGCGACGGCATCCTGTTCGTGCCAGAGGTATTGCTGGCCGCCAACGCGATGAAGGCCGGGATGTTCATCCTGAAGCCGCTTCTGGTGGAAACCGGCGCCCCGCGCATGGGCAAGATGGTGATCGGCACCGTCAAGGGCGACATCCACGACATCGGCAAGAACCTTGTCGCGATGATGATGGAAGGCGCCGGGTTCGAGGTGCTGGACCTTGGTATCAACAACTCTGTCGAAAAGTATCTGGAGGCTCTGGACCGTGAACGTCCCGATATCCTCGGGATGTCCGCCCTTCTGACCACCACCATGCCCTACATGAAAGTCGTGATCGACACACTCAAGGAAAAAGGTCTGCGCGAGGACTATATCGTTCTGGTCGGCGGGGCGCCCCTGAACGAGGAATTCGGCCGCGCAATCGGTGCGGATGCCTATTGCCGCGATGCTGCCGTTGCTGTGGAAACCGCGAAAACCTGGGTAGCCCGCAAGCACAATCAACTGATTGCCTGAAGTTTTCCGGTTCGACGCTCAAGGGTCCCGGTTTTCCGGGACCTTTTCAATTTGGCCCCTTGGCAATGCCCCGATGCCCCCCCACTTTGAAAGGGAGAGGAGACTTCAATGCCCCTTCCACTGTTTCTTGGACTGATGTTTGCTGTGATCGTCGCTGCCGGTGCCACGCTCGCCTTGGCGTTTGTCGCAGATGTGCCATTGGTTGCCGTCGGATTTGCCGCCCTTGCGGGCAGTCTGATCCTTGGAGCCCGTCAGTGGCGCTGACGCCAGATGATGTAACACTTACCGAGTCCGGTCTGCCCGCCGCCCGATCGGGACGCATTTTGCTGGTCGCATGCGGCGCATTGGCACATGAGATACTTGCCCTCAAATCAGCCAATGGCTGGGACCATCTGGACCTGCAATGCCTGCCCGCAAACCTGCACCTGTGGCCGGACCGCATCCCGGCTGCAGTAGAGGCTGCGGTGGCCGAGCACCGCGCCAGCTATGATGACATCTTTGTCGTATATGCCGACTGTGGCACCGGCGGGTTGTTGCAGGCGAAATGCCGCGATCTGGGCATCGAGATGGTCGCAGGCCCGCACTGCTATTCCTTCTTTGAGGGCAATGACACCTTTGCCCGTATCGCCGAAACCGAAATCACGGCGTTTTACCTGACCGATTTCCTGGTGCGCCAGTTCGACGCCTTTGTCTGGCGCCCCATGGGCTTTGATCGGCATCCCGAATTGATCCGGATGATGTTCGGCAACTACGAGAAACTGGTCTATCAGGCGCAAACCGATGACGCGGGCCTGGATGCCAAAGCCCGCACCTGCGCGGCCCGCCTCGGTTTGGCGTACGAGCGACGGTTTACGGGCTACGGGGATCTGGCGACCACGCTGGGCCGGGTGGCCGCGCCCTGACCTTCCCATGCGCCGTTGACCTGTGGATCTGCACCCTCAAACCCGCCACGGGTTCGGCGTGCCCCGCATGATGCTTGGCCCATGGCCGTTGCTGACGCGAAACGCCCTTGGCGACCGGGCCTGCAACCCCGTTCAAGGTTGGCACACGCCGCACTCACGGTGAAAACGCGGTCGCCCTATTGCCTAACCCGCGTCAGCGGCGACATTGCGGATACGTTCGACCATCGCGCGGACCCCGTTCGACCGCTGCGCAGACAGATGGTCATTCAGGCCCAGACGACCCAGTTCCGCATGCGCATCCACCGCAGCGACCTGGGCGACCGGCACCCCGGAATACAGGGCATGCAACACTGCAATCAACCCGCGCACAATCATCGCATCGCTGTCGCCCGCGAAATCAAAACGTCCGTCGGCAATGCGCGGGTGCAACCAGACCTGGCTGGCGCAGCCGTCCACCTTGGTCGCGGGCACCTTGAGCGCATCCTCCAACGCGGGCATCGCCTTGCCCATATCAATGACGTGACGATAGCGATCTTCCCAATCGTCCAGAAAGGCAAAGGTCTCGGCAAGGTCTTCAAAAGCGGCGGTGGCCATGGTGTTCTCTCCGGTCTGACCTCACAGGTAGGCCGCACGGTGCGAAACGTCCAGCCCCGCGCACACGGACGCTTTTCAAACCGCGCGCCATGCGATACCCAAAGATGGAAAAGACCGGAGGGCCAAAGGATGA
>JAUSPL010000072.1 GCA_030656535.1 Gemmobacter sp. | reverse complement strand
CTCCGGCCTTTGGTTGCGGGGGGATGTGCCGGGCTGTTGCCAGACGTGGCGCGCTGCATGCCCTGGATTGGTGACCTTTGGTTTCCGGCCATCTGGATTCCTAGTCCGGTTTGGCCGGGGGGTCAGGTCAAAACTGGCACTGATCTGCTGCCTGCGCAAATGTTGCCTTGAAGATTGACCGACCTGCCACAACCGGCCCTGACGGCCCCCAAAGGGTTCAAAACCTGGCGCGAGGATCTTGGAGATGGTGTCCGCGGCGGGATTTGAACCCACGGCCCCAGGATTCATACCACTTCGACTTTCGCCGCCGCCTTTGCGGGCGTTCGTGGTCTGGACTGTCCCTTCACCCTAGACCCGGGGGTCCTTAGGCACTGCCCGTCCAGTCTCTACACCTTCCCGGGAAAACCCGGGCTTGGCTCGGGATTGGCCTAGCGCAAGCGCGCCTTAGCGTTCCCCGACTTTGAGCAGATCCGTTGTGCCGTTTCCAAACACAACGCCCAATTCAATAGGAATCCTGTGCTCTATCCAGCTGAGCTACGCAGACATCATCTCCGACGAGGTGTTTAGACCGGATTTTCTGGTTCGGCAACATGCCAATGATAGCAGACCAGCGCCAAACGGGGGGCTTGGAACTGGCGGGGTTTTGGCGCTAACGTCGCACAAAGTGCAAGGAACCTTTCATGTCCAAGGCCCCGTTCATCCCGCCTCCGCGTCGTCCTCTGACTTTGCGCGATGTGTCCGAAGCGTCTGGGGTCAGTGAAATGACCGTCAGCCGGGTATTGCGCAGCAGGGGCGGCGTGTCTGATGACACCCGCGAGCGCGTTCTGACCGCCGCGCGAGAGCTTGGCTATGTGCCCAACAAGATCGCAGGCGCGCTGGCCAGTCAGCGCGTGAACCTGGTCGGGGTCATCATCCCGTCGCTGTCGAACATGGTGTTCCCAGAGGTTCTGGCAGGCATTTCCGATGTGTTGGAAGATACCGGCCTGCAGCCTGTGGTCGGGGTCACGCATTATTCGGCAGACCGGGGCGAATCGGTCTTGTACGAGATGTTGTCATGGCGGCCATCCGGTATCGTGATCGCGGGGCTGGAACACACTCCGGCGGCGCGCGCCATGCTGGAAGCCGCCGGGGTTCCCGTGGTCGAGATCATGGATACCGACGGCACGCCGGTCGATAGTGCGGTCGGTATTTCGCACCGCCGCGCCGGGCGGCAGATGGCCGAGGCGATCCTGGCTGCGGGCTATCGCCGGATCGGGTTTCTGGGCACCAAAATGCCCGACGATCACCGCGCCGCCAAGCGTATGGCAGGGTTCGAGGAGCGATTGGCCGAAGACGGCATCGTGTTGGCGGACCGCGAATTCTATGCGGGCGGATCGGCGCTGCTGAAAGGGCGGGAAATGACGGCGGCCATGTTGGAGCGAACGCCAGACCTGGATTTCCTGTATTACTCCAATGATATGATCGGGGCAGGTGGACTGCTCTGGTGTCTGGAAAAGGGCATCGACGTTCCGGGCCGGCTGGGGCTTGCCGGGTTCAACGGCGTCGAGTTGTTGGACGGGTTGCCGCGTCGTCTGGCCACAATGGACAGTTGTCGGCGTGAAATTGGTGAACGTGCCGCCGAGATCATCGCGGGCAAGCGTCCCGGTGGCGTGATCGGCGGCGAGATCATCGAACTGACCCCGGTTTTGCAACTGGGCGACACCATCAGAAAGGTCTAGAAAATGGAAAATCGGCTTACGGCGCTTGATCTGGGTCCGCAAGCAAAGCTTGACGACGATCTGCAGGCCTATTTTGACAAATGTACCGAAAAACTGGGCCTGATCCCCAATGTCTTGCAAAGCTATGCGTTTGATCAGGCCAAGCTGCGCGCCTTCATGGCGATGTACAATGACCTGATGCTGGCCCCGTCCGGTCTGACCAAGATGGAGCGTGAAATGATCGCCGTCGCGGTGTCGGCCGAAAACCGATGCGTCTATTGCCTGACCGCGCATGGCGCTGCGCTGCGGCAGCTGTCGGGCGACCCCGCGTTGGCAGAGGTGATCGCCCAGAACTATCGGGCTGCCGGTCTTCCCCCGCGCCAGCGCGTGATGCTGGATTTCGCGGTAAAACTGACCCGATATCCGCAGGACATGGACGCCCCTGACCGTGAACGCTTGCGCGAGGCCGGGTTCAGCGACCATGACATCTGGGACATTTCCGCGGTGACGGCGTTTTATAACATGTCGAACCGCATGGCTGCGGCGGTCGAGATGAAACCCAACCCTGATTACCACGCAGCGGCGCGGTAGGGCAGGGCGGGTCCGGCCAGCAGTTTGGTCTGCGGCCGTCTTGTGCCCCAAAAGGTGCAGATGGCTGATCCGCCCCTACGTCAGATTCGGAAAGATCCGACCGATTTTGGCCCGCAATCCAAGGTCAGCCGTTCTCAGCAGCCCCATGTCTTGCAAGGTGGTCAGCGTTCGGGGTGTCGCCAGCTGTACGGCATCGTAAAAGGCCGCGATCTCTTGGTCATCGGCGGCCAGCAGATGGGCCTGCATGTCGGGTAGAAACTGGTAGGCGCCTTTTGACAGCCGGAACCGAAGATTGGCAAGCCAGCGGGTGGGATCTTCGGCGTGGAAATGCAGCAGGCTCAGGTCGGGGTGAAATTGCCCGCCAAACACCCGCTCTCCGCCAATTCTTGCGCCGTGGATATTGGCGACCATGCCCTCGACCCGCGTGCGAAAGAAACACTTGCCGACGGTGTGGCTCAGCATCCCTTTGGGCAGCAGCGCGCCAAAGCGGCCAAACAACTGGGCTGCACGGTCGGGGTCTGGACTGCCAAGGCCCCGTCGGAAATGCCGCGCGGTGAAAATGTCGTCGGGCAGATCGGGGTTATACAGTGCCTCGTAGGGCTCGGCGCGCAGCACCAGTTGATCGGGCGGAAGATCGGCCAGAATGTCGGGGATTGGTCGGGCCGTCAGCAGGAATTCGTCCACGTCCAGATGCGCGATCCAATCCATCTGGGCGCGCCTGCAGATCCGGGTGATGTTGCGCATCTGGCGCACCTGATGGGTCGGGGGGCGATGGCCGGACAAACCTTTCCAATAGGCATCGTCGCAGCGAACCACCGTGACGCGGTTGCGATCCGACATGATATCGGCGGTCTGATCCTCGGGGTCGTCGAAATGCAGCCAGACCCGGTTCGCCCCAAGGTCAAGGTGATGCGCCGTAAAGGCAAGCACCTGTTCCGGCGGCGCCTTGACCGTCGCGGCTACGCCCCAACGCGGACTTGCCATCAAAGCCTGTCCAGCAGGGCCCGTGTCGGCCAGGCATCGGCAGGCAATCCCATCCGGGCCTGTTCACTTTGCACCGCAATCCGGGTCAGCGCGCCAAGAATGCCGTCAATCTTTCCGACATCATGCCCATTGGCCTGCAGTTTCCGTTGCAGGGCCTTCATCTGATCGGCGTCAAGCCCTGGGTCAGGCTTTCCTGCGTCATAGCTGGGCGCCCCCTCGATCCGCGTTGCGAAATAGGCGGCAGTGGTGACGTAGACAAAGCTCTTGTTCCAGTCGAACAGTACCTGAAAATTCGGGTAAACGATAAAGGCTGGCCCCTTGCGTCCTTGCGGCAACAAGATCGACGCAGGCAGCGCGGCAAGCCTGCCGTTGCGCGCCTTCACCCCAAGTGCCGCCCAGTCGGAACCGGGGCGTGTCTTGTCGATCCCGGTCAGCGACCAGTCAAGATTGCCGGGCAGTATGACCTCTTGCAGCCATGGCTCGCCCCTGCGCCACCCCAGATCACGCAACACCCGCGCGCCCGACAAGATCGCATCCGGCACCGAGGTCTTGAGGCTGACCTTGCCGTCGCCATCACCGTCGACGCCGCGTTCCAGAATATCGGCGGGCAGCATCTGCACCATGCCGATTTCACCGGCCCATGCCCCGGTCGTGCGCGCGGGGTCCAGCATGCCCTTTTCGGCCAGTTCCAGCGCAGCAAGCGCGTGAGGCCGGAACAGGTCCGGACGGCGACAGTCATGTGCCAAGGTGACCAGCGCGTTCAGCGTATTAAAATCCCCCTGATAGGTACCGAAGTCGGTCTCGAATGCCCAGAATGCAAGCAAGATGCCGCGCGAGACGCCATAGTCCTGCTCCGCCCGATCGAACAGCGCCCTGTGGGTGCGGGCCTTGGAGGCGGCGGTATCGATCCGGTTCTTGCTGATCAGGCTGCGGGAAAACTCGGTAAAGTTCTTGCGAAAGACGCCCTGTGCGCGGTCCGCCGACAGCACCTTCTTGTCAACGGAGGCCGTCCGGAAAAAGGCGTCGACCTTGGCCTTTGCGTGACCCTTGGCAACGGCTTCAGTCTTGAGCCGGTCAAGCCAGCTTGCAAACGGCCCTCCGCAATCTGCGGCAAGGACAGGTGTGGCCCAAAGGCCAAGGATCAGGGCAATCGTCAAACGCATGGGCACCTCCGGAAATCGCGTTCAGATTAACAGGCCCTGTCGCGGTGACAACCGGGCGGAGTATGATCTGCCGCGGATCCGGCGACGCGTCCCCAACTGGGGCGTTGGTGTGCGTCAGAACAGCGCTGCCAGACCCACAAGGCAAAGCAACGCAGCCCAGGTCCGCCACAGGGCCCCCACCGCACGGTCGATGTCGTGGGGTCCAGCATCCCTGCGTCCTTCGGGGTGGACAAAGGGTTCGTCCCGCATCTGGCCGTGATAGCTGCGCGGGCCGGATACGGCGATGCCGAGGCAGGCGGCCATCGCCGCTTCGGGCCAGCCTGCGTTGGGTGAGCGGTGGCGCGGTGCATCGCGAAAGATCACCCGCCGGGCATCGGGGCGACCATGCACCAGCGCGATCAACCCCGCTGTCAGCCGGGCAGGAACCCAGTTCAGCACATCATCCAGCCGTGCCGCGGCCCAGCCAAAGGCCTCGTGACGCGGGGTGCGGTGGCCGATCATGCTGTCTGCGGTATTGACCGCCTTATAGATCAAGATGCCCGGCAAACCCGCGATCAAGAACCAGAAGGCCGGCGCAATCACGCCATCCGACAGGTTCTCGGCCGCACTTTCAATTGCGGCACGGGCGACTGCGGGCTGATCCAAGCTTGCCGTGTCGCGCCCGACGATCTGCGCGACCGCCCGTTTCCCATCCGCCAGCGACGACCGCAGGGCGGTTGCCACCGCACGGACATGATCGACAA
>JAUSPL010000071.1 GCA_030656535.1 Gemmobacter sp. | reverse complement strand
TGCAGGGTGACACTGTGGTCTGTGGCTATCACGGGCTGACGTTTGACGGCACCGGCACCTGCGTCGCCGCCCCGACACAACCCGATGCGGTGCCCCGCAGGGCGCGGGTTTCCAGCTATCCGACGCAGGACCGCTACGGGTTTGTCTGGGTCTGGATGGGGGACCCGGCACTTGCCAGCCCAGAGGCGATGATTGACATTCCGGACTATGACAACCCGACGTGGGGGCGCACTGCCTGTGGCGCGCTGGACATCGACTGTCACTATCTCTGGATCACGGACAACCTGTTGGACCCGTCACACGTGGCTTGGGTGCATGTGACGTCCTTTGCGGGCGCTGGCACCGACAACTCTCCGCTGGAAATTTCCGAGGCCGAGGACGGTTTGACCGTATTCCGCTGGATCATGAACCAGCCCGCGCCGCCCTATTACGCGCCGTTCCTGCCGTTCGCCGCCGCCTGCGACCGCAAACAGCACTATGAGATGCGGCTGCCTGCGATCGCACTCAACAAGTCGGTCTACACCCCGACCGGGACGGGCGGGTCCGACGACGGCCTGCCGCTCGAAGCGTTCATCAACGTATCCTACAACTTCATGACCCCGGTGGACGCAGACAGGTCACGTTATTTCTGGTTCCAGCACCGCAACGCCCGCCCCGACGACACAGCAATGTCCGAGCGGATGTTTGCAGGGGCGACGATGGCCTTCAATGAAGACAAGGATGTCCTTGAAAGCGTGCACAAGCGCATGAAGGCGCCCCGCACGCCCTATCTGAACCTCGGGCTGGACGCGGGTGCCATGCGGTTTCGCAAGATGGTTGAACGGCGGATCGCAGCAGAAAGGCTGGCTTGATCGTGCGGCCCCAGCCGTGATGCAAGCGCTTTTTCGCGGGACAACATGGTCAGTCGGTCCAAACGCAGGGCCGTCGCAGCCACGCCTGCGCGTGGGGCGGGCCTGCGAACCGGACTGAACAGCCGCTGCGACGCAGCCCTGTCAGCCCTGCGGAACCGGGGCTGGGATGGAGGGTTGACGGGCGACCTCATCGTGCAGCCAATCGCGCAGCGCGCGGATGCGGTCTGATTTCAGGGCGCCGCTTGGACAGACGATCCAATAGGCGAACTGCGACGGCACCAGTTCGGGAAACGGACGCACCAGACGGCCTTCGGTCAGCGCGTCAATCACCAGGGGTTCGCGCCCCAACGCCACGCCAAAGCCCCGCACCGCGGCCTGAACGACCATATTCGATTGCCCGAACCGTCGGATCCGCGCCGGTTTCGGCAGTGTTGTACCAACCTGCTGGGCCCAGTAGTCCCAGGTCGGGGGACTGCCACCGATGTCCGCGATTTCATCATACAACAACGTGTGGCGTGCAAGATCGGCAGGGGACTTCAGCGGCGGGCCACGTTCCAGCAATGACGGCGCGCAGACCGGAAACAACTGTTCCGACATCAGTTTTTCAACATGCATCCCGGCATAGCCACCCAGCCCATAGCGGATCGCGATATCAGCGTCGTCATCGGTGAAACTGGCCAGCGCCGCAGTGGTGATGATGGACACCGGGTAGTTCGGATAACGTTGATCAAAGGTCATCAGCCGCGGAAAGAGCCAGTTGTAGGCAAACCCCGGCAGACAAGACACGCCAATCGTCAGATCCTCGCCCGGTGCTGCGCGCAGATCGTTGCACAGGGCGCTGACCAGACCAAAGCCTTCGGCCACCGCTGCGGCCAGCCGTGCCCCGTCGTCCGTCGGGGCAACCCGCCCCCCGCCCCGCGTCAACAACCTGCGCCCCAACCATTCCTCAAGCGACTTGACATGTTGGCTGACGGCGCTTTGAGTAACACCCAGTTCCTCTGCGGCACGGCCAAATCCCCTCAGACGGGCGACCGATTCAAACGTGCGCAAGGCGGTGAACGGCAGATTTGGCTTCATATCAGTTTTTCTAATACATTGCATTATTCAAGTCAAATGGCCGTGATTGCGGCGCCCTGCTATCCTCGTGACACGGGACGCGAAAGGACAGGGCATGGGCGGCAATCTAAGTCTGGGCGCGCGAAACCTTTTGCAAAACTGTGCCGACCTGCGCGCGGGGGACCACTTGCTGGTGCTGTCAGAAGACCCCGAAACCGGGTTTTATGATCCAAGTTTGGGCGAGGTCATTGTTCGGGCAGCACAAGCGATGGGGGCCCGGGCCACAGTACACGCAGTGCCGTTTGCGCCCGTCTTGCGCGATCTTCCCGACGATCTGGGCCCCGCCCTTGCGGCTGCCGACAGGGTGCTGTTCCTGGCGCGGATGGGGGATCAACTTCGTTTCAGCCCCGCTCTTGCCGACCTGCACCCCGTGGTCAGCTATGCGCTGGATGCCGATATGCTGGGATCAGACTTTGGGTGCGCGCATCATCATGCGTTCCAGGCGCTGCGCGACTGCCTGAACAATGCGCTGTCGGTCGCCCGGCATATCCATGTCACCTGCCCGCTTGGCACGGATTTCGAAGGTCCTGGCGCCAACTTTCCCGCATATGCGGGCGAGGTGACGGTTCGGCGGTTTCCGCTGTCGGTTTTTGCCCCGGTTCCGGCAGCGCCCTATCGGGGGAAGATCGCACAGGCCGGGTTTCTGACCGGGACCGGGTCTACCTACTACGCCCCCTACAGTGCCGTGCTGGGGAATGTGCTGGAAATACATTTCGACCAGGGCCGGATTACCCGCTTTGACGGCCCCGACCGTGACCTTGCCTTGGCACATTATACCCGCGTCGCCCAAGGTTTGGGCATCGACCGGGACAATGTTCACTCCTGGCACGCGGGCATCCATCCCGGCTGCGGGTATCGCGATCAGGCCGGGGCCGACCTTGCACGCTGGAGCGGCGGCGCCTTTGGCAACCCGCGCCTGCTGCATTTTCACACCTGCGGGGAATATGCGCCCGGCGAGATTTCGCTGAACGTGGTGGACCCGACGGTCCGGCTGGACGGGATCGCAGTCTGGGACAATGGCCGACTGCATCCGGAACGTGTCCCCGGCGGGGCGGAAATCCTGGCACGCTATCCTTGCGCGGCCAAGGTTTTTGCAAATCCATCGCAGGATATCGGTCTGACGCCGACAGGCCGTTTGTCGGCATCGGTCGAATAGGCATTGCACGCGTTTGACGCGGCCCCCGCCTTCGCCAAGGCGACCGCGCGCGGACACTCTCAGCCGGACGCGCTTCGCGCCATTGTCGCATAGTCGGCCGCAACCGCATGCGCAGCCGCGCCGATCAGCCGGGCACCTTGGGCAGGTGTCGCCAGCGCAGAATGTGACCCGACCCGTCCATCAGGAAAGTCGCGCCGGTGCTGATCGGGTGGCCCGTGCCGATCGCCCGCATGCGCTGCGATATAGTCCGGCGACAGCTTGCGTGGCGGGGTGCGCGCGATGTCCGGTATCTGCGGCTGGCGGTGGGCCGCCATGGTGATCGCCACCTCGGACGGGGTTGCATGCATCCCTTCCCAATCGCCATACCACGCCCGGCGCAAGACATTGACCGGCTCGAAATCCCACCAACTGCGCACAGTCACCCCGGACCGCCCCGCCAACGCCCTGCCGATCGGTTCAAGGTTGGCCCCGTGGCCGTTCAGCACATAGACCGGGGCGAACCCCTGCCCCAGAAGGGCGTCCAGCACCTCGCCCAACAAGGCCTGAAACAGCGGCTCCGAGATCGAAATCGTACCGGGAAATGCGGTGTTGAACGGTGCGGGCGTCAACGCAAGCGTGGGTGCCACCACCGCACCGCAAAGCTCAGCCGCGCGTTCGGCGATCACCGTCGCGCACAGCGCATCCGTCCCGATTAGCCCCATCGGCCCATGCTGTTCGGTCGATCCCACAGGCAAGATCACACCACCCGCGCGCGCCAGATGTGCCTCGACCTCTGGCCACGTCATCAGATCCAGCCTCATGCCAGACCTTTGGCCTGAAACCATGCATCAATGGCAGCACGGATGCCCTGCATTTCGGTCGCAACTGCTGGAACCTGACCCAGCCGCGCCAGATAGTCGCGTACGCGCCGTGGCCAAACGACCGTCAGGCCCAAAACAGGCGTCAGTGCATCGATCCACGCACAGGTCGCCGGAAATCCGACATCCCCCAAACCGAAGGCAAGATCGTCCTCCCCCAGCATCACCGCCAACTGCCCCAACCGTTCCGTCAATGCCTGCGACTGCCGGGCATTCAGGTCTGTGTCGCGGTCATTGGGCAGGATATGGGCAAACAGGGCGCGCAACTGCGGTTCCAGTCGGGTATCGTGAAACCGGCCCCGTTCCCGCATCCGCGCCCTGTCTTGCAGGTCAGCGGGCAAAAGCGCCCGTGTGGGGTGCTTTTCTTCCAAATATTCGACGATCGCTTCCGAGTCGGCGATCAAGAAACCATCGTCGATCAGGGCAGGCAAGTTTCCGGACACGACATGCTGTTTGTATTCAGCCGTCCTGTAGCCGCCGGGCGGCGGAAGTTCCTTCCACTCCAATCCCTTGTAGCGCAACACGATCCGGACCTTTGCGCAAAAGGCGCTGGCAGGCAGGGCATATAGTATCAACATGGGGGAAAACGGGGCGCAGCAAACGCGCGCCCCTTACCTTTCGGTCAGTTGTTCAGCTTCCACTTTGCCTTCAGTTCGTCAAAGTACCCGGCCTCTTTCTTCAGCGTGACCCAAGTGTTGATATAGTTGATCCACACCTGATCCCCCTGCGGCAACAGCATCGCAATGGGGGTGCGCGCCCGCAGTTCCTTGACCGGCACGATCATCAGTTCCGGATACTTTTGCACCAACTGCCCCGCCTCGACATTCGAGGTCATGTGCGCGGTCGCGCGACCGGCCACGACTTCCTGGAAATCACGCGCGGGGGCTTCCACTGTCTTGTGCTGGGCGTTCGGCAAGAACTGCTTGATCTGCGCCTCTTGCGTGGTGCCCAGCGTGGACGCGATGATGACTTCTGGCTTGTTCAGATCGTCCCAGTCCAGATATTTTCCCTCGTCCTTCTTGTTGATCAAGGGAACGTTGGCGACCGTGAAATAGGGCAGCGAAAACCCTGCCGCCTTGGCGCGTGCAGGCGACATGCCGGCAGATCCGGTGACGTGATAGGTGCCCGCCGTAATTCCGCTAACCAGCGTTTTCCAGTCTGCTGGCACGAATTCGACCTTGACGCCCAAGTCAGCCGCCAGTTGGGTCATCATGTCGATGTCGTACCCTTTGTAGCTGTTGGTTGCGACGTCCTTCATCGTCATCGGGCTCCAGTCGCCCGTGGTGCCCACCTTCAAAACGCCCGAGGTCAGGATCTCGTTCAGGGCCGATTGCGCATGCGCGACCGGAGCCGCAAGCGCAAGGATGGCAGCCGCCACAGCGGATTTAAGCAGCTTCATTCGAAACCTCCTCAGGTTTTTCGCCGATGTTGTGTAATGCGCCAATTCTTGCCCGAAATCACTTGCGACGCAAGAAAAACTAATGCCTTGTTGCGTCACACCACGCGCGAAAGGATCACTGATGCCGGGAAATGCGGCACCTGCCATTCTGTTTGACACAGTGTCGAAAAGTTTCGGCGATTTCAGGGTTCTTAAGGACATATCCTTGGCCATCGCGCGCGGCGAAAAGGTGGTGGTGTGCGGACCATCTGGGTCGGGAAAATCGACATTGATCCGCTGCATCAATGGGTTGGAAAGCATCGACACGGGCCGGGTCGAGGTTGACGGCGTGGCTGTGACCCCAGCAACCTTGGCCGCAGTGCGTGCCAAGGTCGGGATGGTGTTTCAGCAGTTCAACCTGTTTCCACATCTGACAGTTCTGGAAAACCTGATGCTGGGCCCGATGCGCGCACGCGGATTGACCCGCACGGATGCCAAAGACATCGCGCTTCGCTATCTGGCCAGGGTTCGTATCCCTGAACAGGCCGACAAATTCCCCCGGCAACTGTCGGGCGGCCAGCAACAGCGCGTGGCCATCGCGCGGTCCCTGTGCATGGAACCTGCAATCTTGCTGTTTGACGAACCAACATCCGCGCTGGATCCCGAAATGATATCCGAAGTGCTGGTGGTGATGGAGGAATTGGCCCACACCGGCATGACCATGATCGTGGTCACCCATGAAATGGGCTTTGCGCGCCGCGTCGCCGACCGGATGGTGTTCATGGACCACGGCGAAATCGTCGAGACAGGCGCGCCACAAGACTTCTTTACCGCGCCGAAAAGCCCGCGTGCGCAGGATTTCCTGCAAAAGATCCTGAACCACTAGGGGGCCATGATGCGCAATCTGATCCTGCTGTCCGCGCTGTTGGCCCTTGCGGGCTGTTCGTCCAACTGGGGCTGGTATGTGGTCAATCCGGCCACCGAATCCGGCTACAACAACCTGCGGTTCATGCTGAGCGGGTTGCAATACACTGTGACGCTGTCGGCCACCGCAATCTTGATCTCGGTCACGGTCGGCCTGCTTGTGGCGCTGCCGGGGCTGTCGTCCAACCGCTGGCTGCGGCGGACGTCGCGGGTCTATGTCGAGTTGGTGCGCGCAGTGCCGATCCTGGTGCTGATCTTGTGGGTTTACTATGGGCTGCCGCAGATCACCGGGTTGCAACTGACCGTGTTCTGGTCAGGCGTTCTGGCGCTGGCCCTGTCAGACAGCGCGTTCCAGGCCGAGATTTTCCGCGCGGGCATCCAGTCCATCGCGCGCGGCCAGTACGAGGCCGCCTATTCGGTGTCGCTGAACTACCGTGACACCATGCGCTATGTGATCTTGCCGCAGGCGATCCGCCGCATATTGCCTGCACTGGGAAACCAGTTGGTCTATATGTTGAAGATGTCGTCGCTGGTGTCGGTCATCGGCATGCAGGAACTGACCCGCAAGGCGAATGAGCTGGTGG
>JAUSPL010000059.1 GCA_030656535.1 Gemmobacter sp. | reverse complement strand
GGACTGGCCAATATCATCACCACAGTTCTGGCCGCACGCATGAGCAGAGCAGATGAATTCGAGGCCGACGCCTGGGCCTCGGCACTGCTGGTACGGACGGGAATCGGCACAGAACCGCAAAAATCGCTGTTCAGAAAGCTGGGTACCCTGACCGGCATGCGCGTGGCCGGTGCACCGGCTTGGCTGCTAAGCCACCCGCACACCGACGAACGGATAGCGGCCATCGAGGCCAACGAGGTACGCTGGAACCTGAAGGGCTGACCCCTCCAGACCGTCAGGCAGCAGGCCCAAGATCCCCGGTTTCGTCAAATGCCGGGGCAAACGCGGTCAGGCCGTCAGTAACTTCGCGAGACGCGGCAGTTTTGCGCGCTTCAACAGGGCCCGCAAAGGTTGCGCAGTACCGGAGATTGCCTCGGCCTTGGCGCGAACGCCTTCGGCGACCTGCGCCACGGCATCCGGATGATGCGACGCAAGGCTCCACAAAAAAGCATCCGGATCGTGGCGGTCCAACCCCTCTGCCGCAAGCACACCGCGCGGGAAATCAGCCCGGTTGAATGTCACGATGCAATCCGCGCTGCCCGTGATCGCCGCCGCAAGAACGTGGATGTCGTTTTCATCGGGCAAGTGCAGACGCGCGGCCAGACCGGGGCTTTCGCGCACAACGGCTTCGGGAAACGCGGCCCGCAAAGCTGCGATTTCGCTGCGGGCGATCGGCTCTGCACCGGGACCAAGCTTGCGGGTGGCGCGGGCCCATTCCTCCAGAATGCGGTCAGACCACAGCGGAGTAAAAAGCCCCAGCCCGGCACAGCCCGTCAGAAGTTCCCGCAACACCGTGGGATACAGCACACAGGCATCCAGCAGTGCCCGCATTTTCTCAGCCATCAAGCCGGAAGAACAGCGCCTTCAGATAGCCAGACTCGGCCAATTGCGGCAACATCGGGTGATCCGGTCCAGCAAAACCCGTGTGCAGGATCTGCCCCTTGCGCCCGGCCCGCCCGATCCCGCGCGCACAGGCGTTGCGGAATGCTGTCAGGTCGACGGCATGCGAACACGAACACAAGACAAGGTATCCGCCCGGTGCAACCAGCGGCGCAGCCAGACGGGCCACCCGTTCATAAGCGCGCAACCCTGCCTCAAGCGCCGGTTTGGCCGGAGCAAAGGCGGGCGGATCGCAAACGACCAGATCGAACACTTGGCCTTCGTCGCCCAGGGCCTCAAGCGTGTGGAACGCATCGCCCAACCGGGTTGCAAAGCGGTCGGACATCCCCATCGCTTGGGCACCCTGTACCGCAAGCGCCAGTGCCGGCGCCGATCCGTCCACAGCCAGCGCGGTGGCGGCCCCCCCGGCAAGCGCCGCAAGCCCAAAGCCGCCGACGTGGCTGAACATGTCAAGAACGCGCGCGCCCTGTGCAAGTCGCGCGGCAAAGGCGTGATTGGGACGCTGGTCATAGAACAGGCCGGTTTTCTGGCCACCCACAACATCCGCCATATAGACCGCGCCGTTCATCGGAACAGGGACCGGACCGGAAACGGCCCCCATCACCAACAGCGTTTCTTCGGGCAGACCTTCCAGCCCGCGCGCACGACCCGAGCCGTTCTTGACCACATTGCGCACACCGGTCACCGCAACCAGTGCGGCGACCAACATATCCAGATGTTCCTCGGCCCAGACCGCGTTGGGCTGCACAACCGCCGTATCGCCAAACCGGTCGATGACCACCCCCGGCAATCCATCGGATTCCGCGTGGATCAGGCGATAGAACGGCGCATCAAACAGGCGGTCGCGCAGCGCTGCTGCACGCGCGATACGGGTCGCGAACCAATCCTGGGTGATGACCGCATCGGGATCGCGGTCCAACATGCGCGCGATGATCCGGGACGCGGTGTTGACCGTGACCAGACCCAAGGGGGTGCGATCCACATCCTCGAGCACCGCAAGCACCCCGGGCGCAAGGCCTTGGGTCCGGCGATCGGTCACCAGCTCATCGGCATAGACCCAGGGAAAGCCGTGCCGGATGGCGCGGGCCTCGGCCTTGGGGCGCAGGCGGACAGTTGGGCGACCGGGAACGGCGGTGGGACGGGGGGAGGGGACATGATCAGACATGCCCCTTCCCTATCCTGTCCGGTCAGATCGCAAAAGGGGTCAGTCTGCGTATTGCTTAATCATATTGCGCGCGCGGCCCGAAATCTCCAACGGGTCGTGCCTGTCCTTCATCGACACCGCCGCCAGCGACAGTCGCAGATCATCGTCGATCCGGGCCAACAGTTCGCTTTCGGTCGGGTCACGCCGCTCGGACAATTCGCGCAAGATGCCATAGGCGAGGTTGTGCACGATGACAATGCGCTGGGTAAGACCCCGCCCTTCTTCCTCGACGGCACGCCGTCCGCCAGCGCCTTCGATATCGGCGACAATCCTGCGCGGGCCCTCGATCACAGCGCCGGTTGCCGCATCAAGTACCGCAAGGTCATAGCGGATCGAATGGACACCGCCGACGGAATAGCGGGTCTTTTCGGTCAGCGAATGGAACCTGCGCACCGTCACGTCTATGATGACCTCGGGGCCCTTGGACATCTTGCGTGTGCCTTTGGTCAGCGCATCGTCAAAGATGGCTTCGACCTGCTGGTACCGGTCGCCGCGCGGCTCTCCGCGCCAGACGATATCTGCCAAAGGATAGAACATGTTGGCCTCGGACACCTTGAGGTCCCTCGGCACGGTCACGCGGACATCGCGCACATTGTAGCGCGCGATC
>JAUSPL010000056.1 GCA_030656535.1 Gemmobacter sp. | reverse complement strand
GATCGCGCTGGCAGCCAGACACACGGCAGAGTTCGGACCCGCGATCATCATGTCAACGCCGTCGGTGTCGAACCAGCGACGGGTGATGCCCGCCCCGATTTCCGCCTTGTTCTGGTGGTCGCCAAAGACCACTTCGACCGGGAAACCGGGGGCGATGTCTGCAATCGCCTGTTCCACGCAGGCAACGCCGTTCGGGCCCATCAGGTCGGTGTAGATCCCGCTGAAATCAGCCAGAACGCCGATCTTGACGGGCTTGCCTTGTGCAAAGGCTGGAAGTGCCGAAACCCCTGCGGCAGCCGCTGCGGTTCCCATGAACATTCGACGTGAAAATTGAGTCATCCGATCCTCCCCGATCATGTATCTTGCTGACATCAGCGCAGGCCCGCCCGCTGAAACCGCCTTTTGTGACGATGCGCGTCGTTGTCGTATCGCGCCTGGCTGTGGTGCGTTTCTCCTCCGAAGCGCCGCACACGCCTTTCTGAATACAGAACCCAGGGGCTATCTGACATTCCAGATTAACGAAGGCTGGTATGTGAATTCGTTATGGACCTGCCGGGCATCGGTCCGATATGCGGGGACAAGGCGCGGTGTTCCCCCGTGCGACCCGACGTTAGGGCCTGAGATATCAGCGATATTTTGGCTGTCTTGCGGTGTCACGGGGGCAGGGCGGGCACGCTAGATCAGGGATGGTCTGGCGGGGCGGTCGGTCGGTCAATAGCACTTGGCTATGGCCGGGCTAAGATTTTGGTATTGGGAAAGACCCGGCCGCGCCGTCATTTTGGCAAGATCACCGGAGCAGCCCGAGAGACACATGACCCTGACAGCCCGCCTTGCAGATTTCGCCGTCGCCACATCCCGTGCCGATATTCCCGCAGAGGTCACGGACCGCGCAAATACCTTGGCGATCGACCTGATCGGGTCTGCCATCCGCGCGTCGCAAGAGGCCGATTCCACGCCGTCGGTGCTGGCCATGGTGGAACGGCTTGGCTTTGCGGGGGATGGGCCTTGCACGGTGTTTGGGCTGAACCGGCGGTACGGGGCGGCGGCGGCGGCGCTGTTGAACGGCACCTTTGGCCATTCGCTGGATTTCGACGATACCCATGCCGACAGTTCATTGCACCCCAGCGCGCCGGTGGTTCCGGCGGCCTTGGCGGCGGCGGAACTGATGGGCGCGTCGGGGGCCGAGTTTCTGGCCGCCGTGGTGATCGGGTTTGAAACCTGTTGCAGGCTTGGCATGGCGCTGGACCCCACGGCCCATTACGCGCGCGGAATTCATCCCACGGCCACTGCGGGCACCTTCGGGGCGGCGGCGGCGGCGGGGCGTCTGCTGGGGCTTGATGCGGCGGGGATGGAGACGGCGTTCGGCATTGCCGCAAGTCAGGCGTCAGGGTCGCTTCAGTTTCTGGAAAACGGGGCGTGGAACAAGCGCTATCAGGTCGGAGAAGCGGCGATGAAGGGGCTGATGGCCGCCACCCTTGCCGCCGAAGGGTTCAAGGGCGCGTCCCAGGCCATCGAGGGCAAACACGGGTTCTTGCAAGGCTATAGCGACGCCCCGCAGCCTGCCAAGCTGCTGGAGGGTCTGGGGCAGGTCTGGGAAACGCTGCGGATCGGGGTGAAACCTTACCCCGCCTGCCGCTATACCCACGCTGCGGTGGACGGCATCTTGACCCTGCGCGCACAGCATGGCTGGGCCGCCCAGGACATTGACGCCATCACGGTGGGTCTGCACCGCAACGGGGTGGCGCTGGTGGGCGCGCCGATCGCGGCCAAACGCAAGGCGCGGTCGATCGTGGACGGGCAGTTTTCGATGCCGTTCGCGGCGGCGGTTGCGCTGTTGCGCGGGCGGTTCGGCTGGGATGACTATGACCTGTTGGGCACCGCTGCCGCCGACGCCCTGGCCGCGCGGGTCGATGTGCGGCAAGACGAGACGTTGGAGGGCCTGCGCCATCCGTTCGGGGCCGTGCTGTCGGTGACCGCGCGGGGGGAAACCCACGATTTGCGCATCCCCGACCCGTCGGGCGAGCCTGAAACCTTTCCCGACGCCGCCGCGCTGGATCTGAAATTCCGCACGCTGGCGGGGCCAGTGTTGAACACAACCTGCGACGGCTGGCTGGCGCGGCTGCACGGTCTGGGCCGCGCGCAATCTGTGGCGCAGCATTTGCGATGACCAACCGCCCACCCGCCCTATAGCCGTTCGGCATGGATCATAGACCGCGCAATCGGTTGACTTGTGGACCTGCCAGCGAAACTTAGTGCCTGACCCCGCCCCGATTGGGCTGCGACACCGAACCAGAGGCTTGCGATGATCAAGACGAAACCCGATGCCTACCAGGACATCCGCGATGCGGTGCGCGCGCTGTGCGCCACCTTTCCCGACGAATACCACCGCAAGATCGACGAGGCGCGCGGCTATCCCGAGGACTTCGTCGAGGCGCTGACCCGGTCGGGCTGGATGGCCGCGCTGATCCCCGAAGAGTATGGCGGATCGGGGCTGGGCCTGACCGAAGCCTCTGTCATCATGGAGGAAATCAACCGATCCGGCGGAAACTCGGGCGCCTGTCACGGGCAGATGTACAACATGAACACGCTGGTGCGCCACGGGTCGGAAGAACAGCGCCAGCGCTATCTGCCCAAGATCGCCAGCGGGGAATTGCGCCTGCAATCGATGGGCGTGACCGAACCGACCACAGGCACCGACACCACCAAGATCAAGACGACCGCCGTCAAGAAGGGCGACAAATCCGTCAACACCGGCCAGAAGGTCTGGATCAGCCGGGTGCAGCATTCGGACCTGATGATCTTGCTGGCCCGCACCACGCCGCTGGCAGATGTGGCCAGGAAATCCGAAGGCCTGTCGATCTTTATTGTCGATATCAAGGAGGCGATCAAAACGGGGATGCAGGTTCGCCCGATCCTGAACATGGTCAACCACGAAACCAACGAGCTGTTCTTTGACAACCTTGAAATCCCCGAGGAAAACCTGATCGGTGAAGAGGGCAAGGGGTTCAAGTACATCATGACCGGCCTGAACGCCGAGCGCGCGCTGATTGCGGCGGAATGTATCGGGGATGGCTACTGGTTCACCGAACGGGTCAGCAAATATGTGACCGAGCGCAACGTGTTTGGCCGCCCCATCGGCCAGAATCAGGGCGTGCAGTTTCCCATCGCCGAGGCCTATATTGAAATCGAGGCCGCCAATCTGATGCGCTATGAG
>JAUSPL010000052.1 GCA_030656535.1 Gemmobacter sp. | reverse complement strand
TGGAAATGGGGTTGAACCGCGGCGTTTCGCGGTTGGAAAACAGAATGCTGTCGGCCACCAGCCGCATCGACGGGCGGACTGGGAAAATCCACGTCCCGCGCGCAACGTATTCCTTCAGGATGTCGTTCTGGATCGTGCCGGTCAGCGCGGCACGGGGGATGCCCTTTTTGTCTGCCACGGCGCAGTACATGGCATAGATGATGGCCGCCGTGCCGTTGATGGTGAACGAGGTGGACAGTTTCGACAGATCCAGCCCCTCGAACAGAATCTCCGCCTCTGCCAGATTGGATATCGACACGCCCACCTTGCCGATTTCGGGTTTTGCCATCGGGTCAGTCGGGTCGAGCCCGCATTGCGTCGGCAAGTCAAGCGCGACCGAAAGCCCGGTCTGCCCCGCATCCAGTAGGAACCGGTAGCGTTCGTTAGTATCCTCCGACGTACCAAAGCCGGAATATTGCCGGATCGTCCATGGCCGCCCGCGATACCCGTCGGCAAAGATGCCGCGCGTGAACGGGTGCTGGCCCGGTGCGCCGATGCCGCCCTGGTCCACCATGTCGGCGGTCACGACCTGCGGCACCTCGATACCCGACGGGGTGTGGCCTGCGATGCGGGCCTGTGGTTTGTCCTGCATAGTCATGGCTTTTTCCTAGCGTTGAAGGCATCGACGGCGGCCCAATGGGCATCGCTGACCCAGGCCTGTGCAAACAGGTCCGTTTCCAGCCGGTCTAGTTCGGCGCGCGGCATCCCGGCGCGGGCGGCGCGATTCAGCGCCTTGATGCTGGCCAGCACCTGCCGGGGTTGGGTCAGAATCGGGGCCAACAGCCGGTCTACCGCCGCCATCAGGGGGTCATCCGAGCATGCCACGCTGTCAATCAGCCCGATAGCGGCGGCGGCAGGTGCGGACAGCACCTGCGCCGACAGGCCCAGCCATTTCGCCTGCTGTGCCCCCACCAGCGCAATCAAGTCTGGCCCACCGCCCCAGGCGGTGGTGATGCCCAGCCGCCCTTGCACAAACCCGATGCGCGCATGGGCTGCCGCCACCCGGAAATCGCAGGCCACCGCAAGTTCCGCCCCACCCCCCAACGCATCGCCGTTCAGCGCCGCCACCACCGGCACCGGAAACGCCCGGATGGCATCGAACGCCGCCCGTGTGTCGCGCGACATGGTTGCGGCATCGTCGCGGGTGCGGATGCCGTCGAGATCTTTCAGATCGCCCCCGGCGGCAAAGGACTTGTCATCCATCCCTGTGATCACCGCCGCAAGAACGCCGGGATCATCGGCATGGCGGGCAAACACCGCCCCCAGCGCCGCGATGGTCGGGCGGCTGAGCGCGTTGCGCCGGCCCGGCCGCGCGATTGTCACGACCAGCATCGGCCCGCGCCGCGCCAAGGTCAGCGTATCGGGCGGCATGTAGAGCAGGGGGGAGTCGGAATCTTGCATTTTTCAGCCCGCTGAATATTCTTTCCTGATACAGAAATTACAACCAATGATCAACCGTTCTTATGGCCTGACGAAACCGCTCGTTCCGCTTGACTGCCCCAGCCCCAGCCGCCAACCATCGCCCGTCCCGTTGCCGAAAGCGCCGCCATGACCTTGCCCGCCACCGACCCCGTGAAAACCGCCGAACGTACGCTGGATCTGTTCGAGGCGTTTTCGCGCTGCCGCGAACCCATGACCTTGTCGGAACTGGCCGCTGCCATCGGGTCGCCGGTTTCCAGCACCCATGCTCTGGTGCGAACACTGCGGGCGCGCGGGTATCTGTATGTGCTGGATGACCGCAAGTTGATCTACCCGACCAAACGCCTGTTGTCGGTCGCGGGGCTGATCGCGATGAACGACCCCATCGTGGCCTTTGTGCTGCCGGTGATGACCCAGCTTCACGCCGACACCGATGAGACTGTGATTCTTGGCAAACAACAGGGCGATGTGGTGGTGTATCTGGAAATTCTGGAAAGCAGCCATTCCATCCGCTATTCCGCGCGCCCGGGGGATGTGAAACCGCTTTATTCCAGTGCCATCGGCAAGGCGATGCTCAGCCTGATGAGCGACGCGGCGCTGCACGACCATCTGTCAACGGCGCCGCTTGCCCCGGTGACAGCGGCCACGATCACCGACCCGGGCGGGCTGGGGGCCGATATCCGCGCCGGGCGCGCGCGCAACCTGTTTGTCACCCGGGGCGAAAACGTTGCCGATGTCATGGCGCTGGCCGCCGTGGTACGCATTGGCGGCGGCGCGGTCGGGCTGGCGGTTGCCGGCCCGATGCAGCGCATTCGCCAGACCGAACTTGCGACCGCCGCCCTTTTGGCTCAGGCCGTACGAGAGTTGCAGGCGCTGGACGGCGCGGGGGGGTGATCAGCCTTCCAGAACGATCCGGCCGGTCACCGTGCCCGCTTTGAGCCGCATCATCGCGTCAAAGGCCTGGTCCTTGGGCACGCAGGTGACCGGAACCGGCTGCAACTTGCCCGACTTTGCCAGGGCGATCACATCGATCAGATCTTGCAGGCTGCCGGTTGCCGACCCGATGATCTGGCGCGGGCGAAAGATCATCCCGGCCAGCGAAAGCGGCAATTCGCCGCCGCCGACGCCGATCAGCACCAGTTTGCCGTTCTTTCCCAGACATTCCAGCGCCATCTTGGCCGTCGACGGTATGTTGACGAAATCCATCGCGGCCATCAGTGGCCCACCCGCCGCTGCCTGCACCGCCTGCACCACATTGTCCCCGTTGCCGTCAATCGCATGGCTGGCCCCGGCTGCAATGGCTGCGGCGCGTTTTTCCAGACTGAGGTCGACGACGATGATGTTGGTGTGGCCCATCGCCTGCAACATGCGGATCGCGGCGAAGCCGACTCCTCCGGCTCCGACCAGCAGGATAGGAAGCTTGGGGTCCAGCGGTTGCAGCTTCTTGATCGCCGAATAGGTGGTGATACCCGAACAGGCAAGCGTCGCCGCCACCGCCGGGTCGACATGGCCAAAGTCGACAAGGTATTTCGGATGCGGAACCACCACGTGCGACCCGAACCCGCCGTCGCGGACGACCCCGACCGCGCAAGGCTTCAGGCACAGGTTTTCGTTTCCTGACACGCAGACCTCACAGGTGCCGCAACCCAGCCACGGGAACACAACGCGCCGGTCACCCACCGCCACGCCTTCCGCCTCCGGACCAAAGGCCACGACCGTGCCCAAAACCTCATGGCCCGGGGCACGCGGCAATTGCACCCCCCGGTCCGCAAGACGCAGGATATTGCCGCCGCCGAGGTCGTATTCGCCTTTCCAGAAATGCAGGTCGGAATGGCAGACACCGCAATGGGTGACCGCGACCACCACCTCGGACCCTTTTGGTTGCGGGTCAGGCCGCTCAAGGCATTGCAACGGTTGGCCGTTTTCGACGATAGCCCAAAGTTTCATGGTGCGTCTCCTTCAAGGTCGCCGGCATCCGGCAAGGTGATGATCAGATCCAGCACCAGAAACGAGAACGACTTGCCGTGCCCGTCAAGGTTCAGCGAGTCGCTGACTCCACCTTCAAGTGACTGTTCCAGAACGAAATTCATGCAGTGCAGATGGTCGATCACGTAGCGCGTCACAGGGCCGCGAAACAGGGCCGGATAGGCGGTGCGCAAAGCGTCGGCGGTGAGCTGGTCGCACACGGCGGCCCAGTGGGCCGGGTCACGCACAAAGACGGCGATGTTGGAGGTATTGCCCTTGTCGCCGGCCCGGGCGGTCGCAATGTCATAGAGACGGGTCATGCCACCAGCACCTCGACCCTTGGGGTCACGCGGGCTCGGTCGATCAGCGCGGACCGTGCCATCACCGTCGGCGTGATGCGGCCCCGCGCCCCGCCGCCGCCAGCAGGGCCAGCAATCCAGAGGGTCTCAACTTCGTGAACAAGGGTTTCGGCCATCTGCGGGTCGGCGGTGCGCATCGCGATGCGCAGACGCACATCCTGGGCGTCCGGCCCGCTTTGCGCCGTTGCATGCAGCGACGCGACGCCGATCAGGTCCATCCGCATCAGGTCGGTGCAGCCATGCAACACGGTCATGCGTTCGGTCACCACCTGCCCTGCAAGCCGCGCGCGCGCGGTCGCGCCACGCCCGGCATAGCTGATCTCGGCCTCGGCCAGCACCCCGCCGCCAAAGCCCAACGACACTTTCAGCCGATCCGGCCTTGCCCGCCCGGTGCCCCCAGTGACGGCCACCACATCGGGTCCGGTTTGTACGATCCGGGTCGCGCTAAAATCTGCGGTCACATCGGGTGTCAGATAGGCCGCCGGGTCGCCGACCTCATACAGCAATTGTTCCAGCACGGTTTCGCGGCTCACAAGGCCGCCGGTGCCGTCCAGCTTGCCGATGACCGCTGACCCGTCGGCACGCACATCTGCAAAGGGATACCCAAGCCATGCCAGCCCCGGCACCTCTTTACGGCCCGGGTCGGCGAAGTAACCGCCGGTTATGTGAAAACCGCATTCCAGCAGATGCCCGACAAGGGTTCCCGCGCCAAGGAGCGCCCAATCGCAGCGGCTCCACCCAAAGGCATGGATAAGCGGCCCAAGCACAAGCGAGGGGTCAGCGACCCGTCCAGTGATGACAATGTCGGCGCATGCGTCCAGCGCATCGGCAATGGGGTCGGCGCCCAGATAGGCATTGGCGGCGATCAACGGTTGCGCGATATCGGCCAGAACACCGCCTTCTGTCAGGCGGGTTTCCGGGCGCATGAGATGGGCCACATCATCGCCTTCGACGACTGCGATCCGAAGACCGGCATGCCCCATTTCACGCGCAAGCGCGACGGCTGCCAGCCCTGCGCCCCGGGGATTGGCCGCGCCCATGTTAGTCACAATCCGGGTTCCGTGTGCGCGGCAAGCGGGCAACACCGCGCGCAGGCGGCGAATCAGGCCAGGGTTGAACCCTGCCTCCGGGTTGGCGGCACGGGCCAACTGATGCTGTGCAAGGGTGCGTTCGGCCAGCCCCTCAAAGAACAGAAAGTCGAGCACCCCTCGTTCCGCCAGATCGCGGGCGGCATCGATCCGGTCATTGGCAAAACCGGCACCACACCCGATCCGGATGCGGTCCCCATCGCCGTCTCGTTTGCGGACCGTCATGTACCAAACTCTCCCGTCCCTGTTCGACAGGGCACCCCGCGCCAGACGACAAGCCCGCGCGCAGCATGAACCCGCGAATCAAGCCGGCTCCTCCCCGTCGCACCACAGCTTTTCAGTCGGGGATTAAAAGGTCAAATAAATAAAAGTATTGACCTTATGTGCGATGTAGCCAACACTTGATGCCAGAGCCTGCCACTTGCCCCGCAAGATGGCCGCAGACCGCTGGTTCGGATTGCGTGGAAAACGGGTCGGGTCTGACCACAGGCAGACCACACAGAATGACTTCGCGATGGGAGGAAATGCGATGAAGAACTGGAAACGGTCCGTTGTGGCCGCGGTTGGGTTGGCCTTTGCGACAGCGGCCCCGGGTCAGGCAGAGGAAATGACACTGACGTCCGGCTTTCCGCCGGGGTCGATCCCGCCGGTTGCCCATCAGGCACTGGCCGACTGGCTGAAGGCCAACAGTGATCTGGAAGTATCCGTCACGGCGATGACACTGCTCAGCCTGCCGGAATCGTCGCCGGGGGTGCGCGATGGCATTGTCGACATGGCGTATCTGCTGACGCAGTACTACCCTGCCGAATACGCCAACTCGAACCTTGCCGCCGACATGACAATGCTGACCACGGTCGGCACGCCCACCGATGCACCCGGGGTGGTGATGGCGGCGGCCTTCGCCGATTATGTCCTGTTCAACTGCCCACAGTGCATCGACGAATTCAAGGCGCAGAACCAGCTTTATCTCGGGTCGGGGGCCAGTTCGGCCTATGCGCTGATGTGCGCCAAACCCATCACCTCGGTCGCGGATCTCAAGGGCAAGAAGATCCGCGTGGGCGGCGGTAACTTCGGCCGCTGGGCCGAGCATTTCGGTGCCACCCGCGTTACGCTGCCCGGGGCTGAAATGTATGAGGCGCTGGCACAGGGCGTAGTCGATTGTTCCACGCTTTCAACACCGGAGATCGTAAACTGGAGCCTTGGTGACGTGCTCAAGCAAGTGATCCTTGGCGCGCCGGGCGGTGTGTTTGCAGGGGTTGCGTCCAACAACATCAACCTTGACACATGGCGCGGGCTTTCAGCGGAACAGCGGGCCAAACTGATGTACGGCGCTGCGCATGTATCGGCAGGTGTTGCTGTTGGGTATCAAGTGCAAGCCAAAGAGGCCGAGGCGATGGCCAAGGCCAAAGGCATCGACATCGGCCCCGCATCGGCGGAACTCAAGGCCGCGTCGGATGCCTTTGTCGCGGCGGATATGAAGACCGTCGCCGAACAGTTCAAGACCAAATATAACCTTCAGGATGTCGATGCCCGGATGGCGACGATCACTGGGCTGATCGAAAAGTGGAAAGGTCTGATGAACGACGTAGATGGCACTAACCATACCGCGGTGACAGAGCTTTTGTGGACCCAACTTTATTCCAAGGTTGACCTCGCCAGCTACGGCCTGAACTGACCACCAGAACCGACCACCCCTCGCGAAAGGACCGTCCGGGATGTCCCTGATACCACGCCTTCTCGGGCGGACCATTGACGCCACCACATTGATGGGGGCTGCGGCGGTAGCGCTGATGACGCTGCACATTACGGCTGATGTGGTGTCCAAATACCTTGTCGGCCTGCCGATGCCGGGCACGATCACTGTGGTGTCGAACTATTACATGATCGTGGTCGCGTTTCTGCCGCTGGCCTTCACCGAACGGCAGAACGGCCATATCTCGGTCGAGGTCGTGGTCGAGTATTTTCCAGCTGCACCAAGGTACTGGCTCAACATCTTTACGCTGCTGTTCGCCTGCGTCGTCTTTGCCATGCTGACATGGCAAGGCGTGATCGAAGCCGGGCGCAGCTACACCTCCGGCGCCTTCATGATCGAACAAGACGTGAAGTTGCTGATCTGGCCCGCGCGCTATCTGCTGCCGTTGGGCTGCGGGTTGATGACGCTGACGCTGGCCACCAAGGTGGTGATCGCGCTGGTCCGGGGGCGGCGACTGAACCCTGATGCACCCTATTTCTGATCCGATCCCGCGAGGAGCGCCATGAGCAACGTCGAAATCGGCTATGCAGGCATAGCCATCCTACTCGCGCTGATCGCGCTGCGCGTCCCGATCGGGGTGTCGCTGATCGGCGTGTCGTTCGGCGGCATCTGGATTCTTGTTGGGGGTAAGGCGGCCTGGGGGTCGCTTGGCATCATGCCGTGGAACTTCACGGCGACGTGGCAGATGAGTTCGGTGCCGATGTTCCTGCTGATGGGGTTTCTGTGTTACCATGGTGGGCTCACGCGCGGGTTGTTTCAGGCCGCACGGCTGTGGATGGCGCGGTTGCCGGGAGGGCTGGCCATTGCGGCAGTGCTGGGGGCGGCGGGATTTGCCGCTGTAACCGGGTCATCGGTGGCCTGCGCTGCTGCCATGGGCCGCATCGCCGTGCCCGAAATGATGCGCAGCCGCTATGACGCCAGCTTTGCCACCGGCACAGTCGCTGCTGCAGGCACCATCGGGGCGCTGATCCCGCCGTCGATCCTGCTCATCTTGTACGGCATCATCGCTCAGGTTCCCGTGGGCGCGCTGTTCATGGGCGGGGTCGGGGCGGGGCTGCTGACTGCGCTTGGCTATGTCGTCATGATCATGATCCGCACCACGCTGAACCCGGCTCTGGCGCCAAAGATTGACGAAACTACCACTTGGCGCGAACGCTTTGCAGCACTCGGGGAAGTGTGGCCGGTCATTGTGCTGATCTTTGGCGTGCTGGGCGGGCTGTTCATCGGCCTGTTCACCCCGACCGAAGCCGGGGCGGTCGGGGCTGCGATGTCGCTCGTGATTGCATTGGTGAACCGCAGCATCGGGTGGCAGGGCATCCGGGCGTCGCTGCTGGAAACATTGCAGACCACGGCGGCCCTGTTTGTCATCGCCATCGGGGCCAGCATGCTGACTCGTTTCATGGCGTTCAGCGGCGCAGGTGATTCGCTGGCTGACTTTGTGGCAACGCTGGGGGCAGACCCGATCATCCTTTTGATCGGCATCGCGGTCGTTTACCTTATCCTTGGCATGTTCCTTGAACCCATCGGGGCCATGCTGCTGACGCTGCCCATCCTGTTGCCGATCCTGAAAGAGGGCAATTTCGACCTGCTGTGGTTCGGGATCATCCTGGCAAAGCTGCTGGAGATCGGGATGATCACCCCGCCCATTGGGCTGAACGTGTTCGTGATCAAAAGCGTGGTCGGCAATGTCGCCAGTACCGCGCTCATTTTCAAGGGCATCCTTTGGTTCATGGTGTCGGACCTGATCGTCATCATCCTGCTGGTGATCTTTCCCGAAATTGTGCTGTGGCTGCCATCCCAGATGAAGTAGGGCACACCGATGGACAAACCTTGGGTGACCGGCATCATGCAGGTCTGTGTCGTGGTCGAAGATCTGGACGCCACCATCCGCGCCTATTGGGAAACTGCAGGCATCGGCCCTTGGGCCGTCTGGGAGCCACAGTTGACCAACATGAAGGTGCGCGGCGTTACCACCCCTTACCGCATGAAACTGGCGCTGGCGTGGACAGGCGACTTCATGTGGGAAGTGGTGCAACCGCTCGACTCGGCCTCGATTTACCGCGAATTTCTGGATGCGCGCGGCGAAGGGATGCACCACATCCTCGTCGAAACTGCCCACCGCGATTATGACGCGATGATCGCCGACGCCATAGCCAAAGGATGCCCGCCCTTGATGGAAGGCAACTGGAACGGCACCGATTTTGCCTACCTTGATACAGACGGACCGCTGCGGATGGTGCTGGAAATTTTCCGCCGCCCGCCGGGTTTTGTGCGGGCAACTCCGGACTATCACTACCCCCACCCGCTCACCGTCATGCCGTTGTGAGAGTGTCGAAACACGAATCTAAAAGGTTGTATAACTAAATTATTTGACCTTTTAACGCCACTCCAGTATCGTTTCTATGCCCGCATCTGGCCCTGTTGCGGCCCCGTACCCTGCCCCCACCGACCGTTGAGGATGCCTACGCCATGACCGCACCCGATCCCGCCCATCCTGTCAGCCTTGATATCGCGATTGTCGGTGCAGGGTTTGCTGGCCTTTATGCGCTGCACAAACTACGCAAGCATGGCTACCGGGTGCATGTGTTCGATGCGGGCGACGACATTGGCGGCACCTGGTACTGGAACCGCTACCCCGGTGCCCGGTGCGATATCGAAAGCATGCAGTATTCCTATTCCTGGGACGAGCAGTTGCAACAGGACTGGCAGTGGACCGAACGCTTTGCCACGCAGCCCGAAATCCTGCGCTATATCCACCATGTCGCCGACCGCTTTGATCTAAGCCGTGACATCACGCTCAACACCCGCATCACAGCGGCTATCTTTGATGAGGCGGCGAACACATGGACGCTGACCACCGACGCCGGGGTCCGGATTGTCGCGCCTTATGCCATCATGGCAACCGGGGTGCTGTCAGCGCCACTGGTGCCCAATCTGGCTGGGCTGGATGACTTCAAGGGTGCCATCTACCACACTGCCAACTGGCCGAAGGACGGCGTGGATTTTGCCGGGTTGCGGGTCGGCGTATTCGGCACCGGGTCGTCCGCAATTCAGGCTATTCCGGAAATTGCCAAACAGGCCAGGCATCTGCATGTGTTCCAGCGCACGCCGAACTTCAGCGTGCCAGCCCGAAACCAGCCGCTGACCCCAGACACCATTGCGCAGTGGAAATCCAACTATCCCGAACTGCGTCGCTATGCGCGCGAAGACACCGGGTCGGGCACGATCTATGATTTCCCCACCCGGTCGGCCAAAGACGTGGACGAGGCAACACGAAACGCGGAATTCGAAGCCCGCTGGGCCAAGGGCGGCGCGAACTTCATGCATGCCTACAACGACTTGGTGATCGACGAGGAATCAAACCGCTTTGCCGCCGATTTTGTGCGCCGCAAGATCCGGGAAACGGTCAAGGATCCCGCCCTGGCCGACGCGCTTTGCCCGACCGACTATCCGATCTTTGCGAAACGGATCTGCGTCGACAGCGATTACTACGACACCTTCAACCGGCCAAATGTCACGCTGGTGAACCTCAAGAAAACCCCCTTTGACCGCGTGACGGAAACGGGACTGCGGACTTCGGCGTCGGATATCGCGCTGGATGCGCTCGTGCTGGCGACAGGGTTTGATGCCATGACCGGCGCGCTCACGCGGATCGACATTCGCGGCATTGGCGGGCAAAGCCTGAAGGACAAATGGTCCGAAGGCCCGCGTGCCTATCTGGGAGTCATGTCTGCGGGCTTTCCCAACCTGTTCATGGTGACCGGGCCGGGAAGCCCCTCGGTGCTGTCCAACGTCATCGTGTCCATCGAACAGCATGTCGATTGGATCACCGATTGCCTGCTGCATCTGCGCAGCATTGGGGCGCAGCGGATCGAGCCAACGACGGGTGTCGAAAACAGCTGGGTCCGGCATGTGAACGACGTAGCATCAGCTACGCTGCTGCCCAAGGCTGCCAGTTGGTACATGGGTGCCAACATTCCGGGCAAGGCCCGGGTTTTCATGCCCTACATTGGCCTCGCGAATTTCCGGCGCAAGTGCAACGAGGTCGCGGCCAACGGGTATGAAGGATTCCGCATCGGCCAGTCCAACTGACAATCCGCCCGCCCCGGCAGGTCTGCGGGGCGGGCGCGCAGCCTCAGGAATTCCAGATGCCGCCATCGACGTTGATGGTCTGCCCGGTGATGAAAGACGCGGCATCACTGCACAGGAACATCACCAGACCGGCCACATCTTTGGGCGTGCCAAACCTGCCAAGCGGAATGGTGGCAAGGTACTGATCTCCGCGTTCCTGCACAACCGCTTCGGTCATTCGGGTGCGGATCAGCCCCGGCGCCACGGCATTGACCAGCGTATGCGGCGCAAATTCGCGCGACAGGGCCCGGGTCATCCCGACGATGCCGGCCTTGGCCGAACAATAGGCCACCAGCCCCGGGGCACCGCGCCGGAATGCCAGAGAGCTGCACATCACGATCCGCCCGACCGAAGTCTGGTAGCGCGCCGTCTGGAACGCCACTGCAAGGTCGTAGGCATTCGTCAGGTTTGACGCGATGGCACGGTCCCAGACCGAATGGTCGTCCGGGTCCATCGGGTCATGGTCGAAAACACCTGCCATATTGATGATGCCCTGAATGGGCTTCCCCGCCGCCGCCAGCGCTGCCGCCGCTTCGGCGGGGGACGCCAGCGCCGAAACATGCGTCGCCAAGCGGTCGGTCTGGCCCAGATCACCCGTCACATCGGTCAGCCGGTCGGCGTTGATGTCCACCAGCAGCACGCGTGCACCACGGTCCAGCAACTGGCGCGCACATTCGGCGCCAATCGCACCCGCGCCGCCTGTGATCACGAATTGCCTGTCTTCTAACTCTGTCATGTCATCCTCCAGTTGCTGCCCTCAGGCCACACGCCGCCCCGGCATCATCCGCGCCACGGTTGCCACGATCCCCTCCACCGATGGGTAGGCGAGCTTTTCCAGCCCCGGTGTGGACGGCTTGGGCACAAAGGGCGATCCGATGCGCCGCACAGGGGCGTCGAGAAACCCAAAGCACCGCTCGCCGATAGTGGCTGCAATTTCCGAGGCGACCGAACAGGTCAGCGTCGCCTCGTTCACCACCACTGCCCGCCCCGTCCGTTCGACCGAGGCACAAATCGTGTCGTAGTCGATCGGCGATACCGTGCGCGGGTCGATCACCTCGACCCAGATGCCCTGCGCCTCCAGTGTTTGCGCCGCCTCCAGCGCCCACCGCACCATCAGGCCGGTGGCGACCAGCGTCACATCGCGCCCTGCCCGCACGGTCGCGGCCTGACCGAAGGGCACTGGGGGCGCATCGTCGCGCACGATACCCTTGGTGGCATACAGCAGCTTGTGTTCCAGAAAGATCACCGGCTCACTGCCCCGCAAAGCCGTTTTCAGCAACCCCTTGGCATCCGCGGGGTCGAAGGCATCGCCACCCGCAACCCCGGGATATGCGCGAACCACGCCTCCAGCGATTGCGAATGTTGCGCAGCAATCCCCCGCGCCTGTCCGCCCGTCATGTAACGGATCTTGGCAGCCTGATTGACGATTCCATCCATGCAGACCGTCATGAAGTCGGAATACATGATCTCCGCCACTGCAGGCCCCCCGGTCATCGCAGCGCCAAGCGCCACGCCGACAATCGACGCTTCGGAAATCGGGGCCTCGAACATCCGGCCCGCAAATCGTTCGGCGAACCCGGCGTGAATGCCAAACGTGCCGCCACCGGGGGTGATATCCTCACTTATGATGATCATGCCGGGCTGGCTGAGCATTTCCTCGGCCAGTGCTTCGCGGATGGCATCGCGAAAGGTGATCTCGCGGTCAGTCGGCATAGACATGCTGGGAAACCTCCTGCGCGGCGGGATAGGGGCTGGCTAGGGCAAAGGCGACTGCGGCTGCGACCTCTGCCGCGACTTCGGCCTTGATGGCATCGGCGCGGTCTAGCAGGCCTGCTGCTTTCAGTTCCGCCTCCAGCCGGGCAATCGGGTCGCGGGTGCGCTTGAGTTCGGCGATATCGGTCTTGCTGCGATAGACCTGCCGGTCGCCCGACGAATGGCCATTGAACCGCTGGGTCTTGAGTTCGATCAGCGTCGGCCCACTCCCGCTGCGCGCCTTTGCGGCGGCGGCTTGCGTGATCTGGTGCACGGCGCGGATGTCGTTGCCGTCGGCAAAGACGCCGTCCATGTGATAATTGACGGCAAGGTTTGCGATGCGGTCAAAGACCATGGTCTGCGACCAGTGCATGTACTGAGCATATTCGTTGTTTTCACACACAAGCAGCAAGGGTAGCTTCCACAGCGACGCCATGTTCATCACTTCATGAAAGGTGCCGCGCGTGACTGCGCCATCGCCAAAGAACACCACGGCAATCCGCCCATTGCCCGCAACCTCGGCTGTCAGCGCCGCGCCTGCCGCAATGGCGTATCCTGCGCCGACGATGCCGTTGGCCCCCAACATGCCTGCGCCCAGATCGGCAATGTGAAGCGACCCGCCCTTGCGCCGGCAATATCCGTCTTCGCGACCGAACAATTCGGCCATCATGCGGTCCATCCGCGCGCCCATGGCCAAGGTGTGCCCATGGCCCCGGTGCGTCGATGCCGCATAGTCCCCTGGTTGCAGCGCGGCGCAGACACCAACCGGGCAGGATTCCTGCCCTTCGCAGCTGTGCAGAGCCCCATAGATGTTGCCGATGGAGGATTGGTACACCGCCGCCTGTTCAAACGCCCGGAT
>JAUSPL010000045.1 GCA_030656535.1 Gemmobacter sp. | reverse complement strand
CCGATGGCGCTGATTGGCGTCATGATCTTGCTGTCGGCACTTGCCTATCTTGGGCTTTGGGTCGGGACCGAGGCTGATGCCGCTGTGCGCGCCCTGGTTGCCGTCGTCATGGGCTTTGGCGGCGTCTACATGTGGGTCAACAAAAAGGCGAACAAACGGCTTGCGATGGTCGAGGAGCAGCTGCCCGATGCCGTCGAGCTGATGGTCCGGTCGCTGCGGGTCGGCCACCCGTTTTCTTCGGCCATCAGCATCGTTGCAAAAGAGGTCCCCGATCCGCTCGGCACCGAATTCGGCGTCATCGCCGACGAGGCCGCCTATGGTCGCGACGTGGCCGAAAGCCTCAAGGCTCTGGCCGAGCGCATGGACATGCAGGATCTGCGGTTTCTTGCGGTGTCGGTGTCGATCCAAAGCCAATCGGGCGGCAACCTTGCCGAGATCCTGGACGGTCTGGCCAAGGTGATCCGCGCCCGCTTCAAATTGTTCCGCCGGGTCAAGGCCATCACCGCCGAGGCCAAATGGTCGGGCATGTTCCTGTCGGGCTTTCCGATCGCCGCAATGATCGGGATCCAGTTGCTCAAACCCGACTACTATGACGAGGTCAAGGAAACCGCTGCGTTCATTCCGGCAGCCCTTGTTGTAGGGACGTTCCTTGTCATCAACGTGATCTACATGAAGATCATGGTCAATATCAAAGTCTGAGGTGCGATCGTGGAAATAGTTAGCCAGATGAACACGATGCTGACCGACCTTCTGGGTCCCATGGGGCCACAGATCGCGCTTGGCGGGCTTGGGTTGTTGCTGATCGTCATTACCTTGCCGTCCATGCTGGTCCGCAAGGCAGACCCGTTGGACAAGCTGCGTGACGCCGCAAGGGCGCGCACGGCGACGATGACGGATTCACAACAGCTGAGGGTTGGAAACCACCGCGTCGACAAGCTGGAAAAGTTCGCGCATTTTCTGGAACCCAAGGACGCGGAACAGCTTAGCAATTCCAGGCTGCGCATGATGCGGGCGGGCTATCGGTCCAAGAACGCGGTCCGCACCTTTCATGCGGCCCAATTCGCGTTGGGTCTGGGGTTTCTGCTGCTTGGTGTCATCTACACGCTGCTTACCCAGGGCGAGGGCGAACCCGACACGACATCGCTGTTGATGACCTCGCTTTTGCCGGGCGTCGTGGGGTATTATCTACCGATATATTGGGTGCAACGCCGCCTGCAGACCCGCAAAGAGGAAATGGTCAACGGCTTTCCGGATGCCCTGGACATGATGCTTGTCTGCGTCGAGGCTGGGCAGTCTCTGGACCAGTCGATCATCCGCGTATCGCGCGAGATCAAGATCGGGTACCCGGCCTTGGGCGAAGAGTTCGAAATGGTCGCCCACGAGGTAAAGGCTGGCAAGGAACGCGCCCAGGTGTTGCGGGATTTTGCAGAGCGCTGCGGCATTCCCGATATTGCGTCTTTTGTTACCACGATGATCCAGTCAGCCACCTTCGGCACCTCGATTGCCGAGGCGCTGCGGGTTTACGGCGCAGAAATGCGCGACAAGCGAGTCTTGCGCGCCGAAGAAAAAGCAAACGTCTTGCCGACAAAGCTTACACTCGGCACAATGATGTTCACGGTGCCGCCGCTGATGATCATTCTGATCGGACCTTCGCTGTATGGCATCGCGAAACACATGGGCGGCGGGATGGGCAACTAAATTTCCGGTTTTGCAAAAGCGACTCGGGCCATTGCGGTCGTAGCTTTGACGGTTTTGACCGCCTGTGGGTCCGCAGGCAATCTGGACACGTCCGGCGCCACGCCGGGTGCTGACAGGTATGGCCAGTCCGTCGACGGGCTGACGGTTGGCCATCGCCTAATGGCAGCGGGCGAATACGACCTTGCGCTGCGCGCGTATATTCGGGCCGCATCGGAACTCGGCATCGACGCCGACGTGTTGTCGGCGATCGGATCTGCCAACCTGAAGCTGGGACGCCTTGGGCAGGCCGAACAGATGCTGACCCGTGCGCTGGAAATGGACCCAGACTTTGTCCCTGCCCTGAACAATCTGGGCGTCGTGTTGATGGAGCGCGGCAAGGACGGCGAGGCGAAACGGGTTTTCCAGCGGGCATTTGCGCTGGACAGTGGCAATTCGGACTCGATCCGCGAAAACCTTCGGCTGGCTATCGCGCGAACCGAAAAACCGGATTATGATGAGGATAATCGTACTAATAACTTCTCGCTGGTGCGGCGGGGGGCTGGGGAATACCTGCTTCTGTCGAACTAGCATGGTCGAGCAGTAGAAAAAGGACGCAAAACATGCGCCACCCCGTTCTTCTTGCGCTGTGCCTTGGCACGGTGGCCCTGTCTGCATGCCAAAAGGGCGGCGATGCCGAGGTCAACCGCGCCATGAAAAGCGTGAACGTGATCGACGAATCCAACCTTAGCGACATCATGCTGACCGTGGCCGACCCGAATGAGGCCGTGTCCTATTTCAGCAAGACCGCCGCAGAAAACCCCGACCGCACGGACCTGAAACGCGGTCTTGCGAAATCCCTGGTCCGCGCCGGAAAACCATCCGAGGCCGCGACGGTCTGGGCACAGATCGTGGCTTTGCCCGACGGAAACAGCGACGACCGGGTCGACTATGCCGATGCGCTGATCCGCAGCAACAACTGGGCCGGCGCACAGGCCGAACTTGGGCGCATCCCCCCCACGCATGAGACGTTCCAGCGTTATCGCCTCGAGGCCATGGTCGCCGACAGTCAGAAAAACTGGACCAAGGCCGACAGTTTCTATGAAACCGCTGCCGGGCTGACAACAAAGCCCGCCGGTGTGCTGAACAACTGGGGCTTTTCCAAGATGTCACGCGGCGACTATGCCGGCGCGGAAAAGCTGTATCTTGAAGCGATCACATACGACCCAAGCATCTTTACCGCCAAGAACAACCTGGCAATGGCGCGCGGCGCACAGGGCAAGTATGACCTGCCCGTGGTGCAGATGTCGCAAACCGAGCGGGCGGAACTTCTGCACACGCTGGCGCTGACCGCGATCAAATCGGGCGACGTGGCGGTGGGCAAGGGCCTGCTGCAAGAGGCGATTGACACCCACCCGCAGCATTTTGACGCTGCGGTGCGGTCCTTGCGCGCGCTGGACGCCAATGTGAGCAAGGGATGACCGCCGCAACTTCGGCTTCGGCCCTCTGGTTCTTGCCCTTTGTCTTGCCCATTGCGATCTGGGTCGCCTGGAACGACATGAAGTTCATGAAGATCCCCAACAAGGCAGTTCTGGCCTTGGGCGGGGTGTTTGCGGTGATCGGGCTTCTTGCCTTGCCGTTGCCCGAATACGGCTGGCGCTGGGTCCATCTTGCGGTGGTTCTGGCCATCGGCTTTGCCGCAACAATGGTTGGCCTTGTTGGCGCAGGGGACGCGAAATTCGCTGCCGTGATGGCCCCCTTTGTCGCGCTGGCCGATGTGCAGATGTTCCTTGCGCTGTTCGCGGCAGCCCTGCTTGGCGCCTTTGCGGCACACCGTTTGATGCGCGCAATCCCGGCAGTTCGCAACGCCACGCCGGATTGGGC
>JAUSPL010000043.1 GCA_030656535.1 Gemmobacter sp. | reverse complement strand
GGCTGTGCAGGCTTTCCTGATGGCTGGCGACGACGCGAAAATCGCCAACTCGGGGGTCGCGGCGCAGCACGTCACAGAACAACCGCGCGGCATCCTCGACAAAGATCGGATTGGCTGCATTCAGTTCTGCGAATGCCTGCTCGTCTTCGCGTTTGACCATCACCTGGGTTTCCGTCGGAACACCGGCGCGGCACAGTTCAATCAGGTCTTCGAACCACATGCAGGCAGTCCCCACCAACTCGACCGACACCCGGGCGACCGACCGTTGTGAATGCGGGGTTGCCATTTGTCCGCGCACGCGCCGGGCATGTTCGGACAGTTCAAGCGAGCAGGGGCAGGTTGAGGAGTACACATAATCGAGGTGCATGAACTTGCGCCGCACCCCGGCCACCTCGACCAGTTCCAGCGAAAAGTCGTAATACTGCCAGCCTGACAGGCCCGACCTTAGCGACTTCACCTTCATCGGAAACGAGAATCGCATCTGGATGCGGGCGTCGAACGACCCAAGGTCGCGCATGTAATCTTCCAGGGCGGCCTCGACCACACCAAAGCTGAAGCGCTCCTCGGCGTGTGCATAGAATGACCGCATGATGCGGCTCATGTTGATGCCCTTTTTTTCGGCCTCCAGGCTAACCGTGCCTGTCACGCTGGTTTCCAATGTGATGTCACGGGTGTCGCGGGTCTGGAACCGGATTGGCAGACGAAAATTTGAAATTCCGACATGCTGAATCTGTGCGCGCGCGCCACGGATCAGGCTGGCGGGGCCGTTCTGAAGGTCGGGCATCGCATCCTTGTAGGATGAATCTGGTTTGAACTCATACGGATAGTCGCGGCGAAGGACCGGATAGGCCTCAGGCAGCAGATTTCCCACCACAGGGTCCAGCGTCGCGATTTCGGCGTCAGAGGATCGTCCGGCCCATTGCCGCAGCACGGCAAGCGCTGCCTCCGCCTCTTCGCGGCTGGGTTTCCGGTCGAATTCGGGAGTATGGATGTTCATCGCGCGCCCCTCTCTGTGCTTTGCGGGCAGATTTGGAATATAGGCATGTTCCCTTGGCTTTCCAAACCTTCCGAATGAATATACGTCTCGCGAGCGACACCGGATCATCGCGGCAGGCGATGTTTGTTGATCCCGCGTGGTGCACGGTTCTTCACGAAAGGCTTGGCCATGCGGGATGTCGTTTTGTTTGGCCATGCCGATTCCGGTCATGCGTGCAAGGTTGCGTTCGCTTTGTCGTTGGCGGATGTGCCCCATATCAGGCGCCATGTCGACATCTGGGCGCCTGCGGCAAGCCGGCCCGCTGATTTTCTGGCCGCAAGCCCGTTTTTCGAAGTTCCGCTGCTTTTGGTGGACGGCGTGGCTCTGGTTCAATCGGCCAGTATCTTGCACGAGATCGCGACCCGGACCGGGCGATTGGGCGGTGATGATGCCGACAAGCTGATCCGCATCCGGGAAGTCTTGTTTTGGGAGGCCAACCGCATCGGTATGTGCCTGCCGCAACTGATCGAGGCGCGACGCCTGGGGGCAGACAGATTTCCGCCCGGCGCTGTGGAGTGGCTGCGGTCGCGGTTCGACGTGGACCGGGCACGGTTTGACCGGTTGATCGGGGACCAGCCGTTCCTTCTGGGCGATGACCCGACGATCGCGGACTGCGCTGTGTTTGGCTATGTGCAGTGGGTTGGCAAAGCTGGGGTCGAGCCGTCGGCCCGTATGGACGCATGGTTGGGCCGGATGCGGGCCTTGCCGGGATATCGCGCGCCGCAAGATTGGTTTGCGGGGTGACTGATGGCGGGGTGCCGCCTCGGGGGGTATCGAACCCCCTCTCGGCGGCGCTGGCACCCGGTCGCCCTGGGTTTGCGCGATGGGCAGGGGGAGGGTGCCCCCCAAGTGCAGCGGCCGGTCGTAGGGCACTCCGTGACGGGGCTTGCCCTGTCACGGGTCGCCGAGTGGGGGTTCGATGCCCCCCGAGGCGACGGCTGATCTGGATCAGACGCGCGACAGCCCGCGCATCAGATCGGCCAACAGATCGCTCGGGTCTTCCAGCCCGACCGACAACCGGATCAACCCGGGGGTGATGCCCAGCAGGTCTTTTTGGTCTTGCGGCAGGCGCTGGTGGGTGGTGGTCGCCGGGTGGGTCGCGATAGTCTTGGCGTCGCCAAGGTTGTTCGAGATCTTGATGATCTCCAGAGCATTCATGAACCTGAAGGCCGCCTCTTTGCCACCTTTGATGTCAAATGACACGATCGTGCCGCCAGAGCCCATCTGTTCCATCGCCAGCGCATGCTGGGGGTGGCTGGCCAGCCCCGGAAAAATGACCGAGGACAGCCGCGTATCGTTCCCAAGCGCCTGCGCGACGATCAGCGCGCTGTCAGCCATCGCGCGGCATCGCAAGTCCAGAGTGACCATTCCGTTCAGCATGATCCAGGCGGTGAACGGGCTCATTGCGCCACCTGTGTGCTTCAGGTAGGTTTCGGCAGTCTTGCGGATGAACTCGCGCGTCCCGCAGATCACCCCGCCCAAAGCACGTCCCTGACCGTCGATATGTTTGGTCGTCGAGTAAACCACGACATCCGCACCCTGATCGACAGCGCGCGAAAAGATGGGCGTTGCGAACACGTTGTCGACCACCACCAGCGCGCCCACCGCATGGGCGATATCAGCGACGGCGCGGATGTCGATGACTTCAAGCGTCGGGTTGGAGACTGACTCGAAAAAGACGGCCTTTGTCCCCGATCGCACTGCGGCACGCCATTGGTCCAGATCCGTGCCGTCAACGAACGTCACCTCGACCCCATAGCGGCCCAGAACCTCTTCCAGAATGTAGAGGCACGACCCGAACAGGGCACGGGAGCTGACCACATGGTCGCCAGCCCGCAGCATCGAGGTCAGGGCACCATTGACCGCCGCCATGCCCGACGCGGTTGCAAAGGCGTCTTCCGTCCCCTCGATCGCGGCGATCCGTTCCTCGAACATCCGCACAGTGGGGTTGCCGTACCGCGCATAGATGAATTCGTCATCACCTGCCTTGATGAACCGCGCCTCTGCTGCCTCGGCGCTGTCGTAGGCAAAGCCTTGGGTCAGAAAGATTGCTTCGGCCATTTCGCCATATTGGCTGCGGCGGCTGCCGGTGTGCACCAGTTGCGTGCGGCGGTTCCATTCGTCTGACATGTGGCAGTTCCCCGGCCTGATCCCCCGGATGTACCCAAGGGCGGCAGGCGGAATGCCCGAACCCTCTTTAGCGGTTTGTTTAACGTGGCCCGCAATCCGGTAACAAAGCGCCACAGGCGGCCAGATACGCCTTTGGCGAGGCATGGTCAACCATGCCCGCGTTTATCGGCGTCGCCACCTCCGCCTTGGTGATGCCTGGCGCGGTCAGGCCCATCCTTGAACCCAGATCGACCACCCTGTCATGGCCACCGCCTGCGACAAACGCGAACCCATCCGAACCGACACCGCACGGCGCTATACGCGACCCATTTCGCCAGATCATGGCTTGGGCGTCTGGGATTCCCTGCCGATCATTTGAATCGACTCATTTGAATCGACCCCGATACAGCCGGGCCTGCGACACGGGACAAATACCCGATGAATCCTGCGACCCGCCGGGCGTTCATCGCAGGCAAGGCACTGACACTGCGCACAACGCAAACCTGCAAGACGACAACGCTGTGCGATCTTGGCCGGGTTCAGGCGTCGTGGTCGACCTCGGTGTGGCCATATTTTTGCACCAACCGCCCCTGAGCCATGAAGAACAGGAACAAGGCAGCCGTCAGGCCGAAGGTCTTGAAGTTCACCCAGGCATCAGTGGACATCAAACGCCACACCGCCTCATTTGAGACCGCCAATGCGGCAAAGAACCACGCCATCCGGCGGGTCAGGATCAACCAGCCTTCGTGCTGCATCGGCATTATCTCGCCCATCAGCGCAGCCAGATAGGATTTGCCGCGCAGCAGGCCAAAGCCTAGGATGGACGCAAAAAGCACGTAGATGATGGTCGGCTTCATCTTGAAGAACGCATCGTTGTTCAACCAGACTGTCAGACCGCCGAACACCACGATGATCACCAGGGTCAGGACCTGCATCCGGCTAAGCTTGCCGGTCAGCGCCCACAAAATTCCGGTGGACACCAACATCAGCGGAACGAAGGCCGCCGTAACCACGATGAATCCGGCATACTCGGTGCCGCCAAGGGTAAAGACCTGATCCTTGAGCCTTGAATAGCCGATGAAAAAGGCCACCACGGGGCCCAATTCCAACAGCAATTTCACCCAGCCGCTGATCGCTTTTTCTGCCATCGTCCCTTACCCCGCCAATTTCACAATCACGGCCCCGGCCGCGATCATCCCCATCAGGGCCACCCGGCGCGGCCCCGTCGATTCGCCCAGAATGAACCACCCTATCGCAGCGGCGAAGACCGTCGAGGTTTCACGCAACACGGCAGCCTCGCCGACATTCCCGATCCGGGTCGCAAGCAAGATCGACCCGAAACTGATATAGGCGACCATAGCCCCGAGTACACCCTTGCCCATCAGTGCCAACACATCGGCACGCGCCACCCGCCGCAGATGCGGCAGCGCGACCAGAGGCATCAGCAGTCCATCCAGCAAGAAAAACCACGCAAGAAAGGTGAACGGGTCAGCGGTGGCCCTGATCCCATAGGCATCATAGGTTGTATAGGCCGCAACAAAGATGCCTGTCAAAAACGCAAGCCCAAGCGCCGGTACCAACGTGTCGCGGTCCACCGTGACATGGCGCAGGTTATAGGCGGCCAGTCCGAAGATCCCTGCCACCAGCAACCCCAGCCCAAGCCATTGGCCAAGCGAAAAGCTTTCGTTAAACACCACAAGCGCCACCAGAACTGCGAACAGGGGGCCAGTGCCGCGGACCACAGGGTACACCACGGTATAGGCCCCGCGCTGATAGGCCATGGCTTGCAAGATCTTGTAGGAAGTGTGCAAAACCAGCGCGCCTGCAAAGATCAGCCACATGTGGGGTTCTGGCCATGGAACGACAAAGAACGCGAACGGTGCCGCGATCACGCAATAGGCCGCGTCAATGGCGCCGCGCGTGGCCCAAGGCCCAAACCGCCCCTTTTGCAGCGCGCCAAACACCGCATGAAACAGCGCCGCCAAGAGCGCAAGCCAAAGCGCGGTCTGCCGTCCTTCGGCGGTGCCTTGCAAAGAAATCAGCCACTCGGTCATGACTGGCCCGAATCAATGGGGCGGGCAGGGGCGGTCATGATCCTGAAAGCGCGGTATGTCATGGGCCAGACCGGCGGAACGGCATATCAGACCGGCCAGATCATATTGTTGCGAAAGCCCTCGATCGTTTGCACGTCGTCAAAGTCCCGCAGCAGAAAGAATACGCGTGCACGGCCAGGACGGCCCGAGACGCTGACGTCATGCACATTGGGATGCAGCTTCAGATAGGCGACAACCTCTTGCACGGCGGGGTCTTGCGCGGCGTTGTCCAAGGTCAGGGGGCCGCTTGGCGCGACATCAACGAACAGCTTGAACTGTGTCCCAAGACGGGTGTGCACACGAATACGGAAATTGATCGCTACGCCGTCAGGTCCTTTTTGTACGGTGACCGGCAGGACCTTGTTGCGCAGTTTGCCATGATGCTTTTCTTGATCACTGGCCAGATGTTGCAGATAAGTGTCGTTCCCGTGGCGGATGAACAAAAGCCGCAAGGCGGTGATGGTCGCGGGATGGTCGGGCAGCGCGGTCAGCCGGACGCGCAAGGTCGTGGTGCGCAGCGCCATTCGAAACAGCGCGGTCTCGGTGGCTTTGCCGACCATCACCCACAGGGCCCGCCCTACCGAGATCAACAGGGCCGAGTTCAGCCAGAAATCCACATTCGACATCCGCGTTGCGGCAGCCGCAATCACCCCGTCCACCAGCGATGTCACGACCCTAGTCTCCTGTGCCGACCAGCGCGCGCGCAAAGTCCTCGGGGTCGAAAGGGGCGAGGTCGTCGATTTGCTCGCCCACACCGATCGCGTGGATCGGCAGGCCGAACTTGTCGGCCAGCGCGACCAGCACCCCGCCACGCGCGGTGCCGTCCAGCTTTGTCATCACCAACCCCGAGACATCGGCGATCTTGCGAAAGATCTCGACCTGTTGCAGGGCGTTCTGACCCGTGGTTGCATCCAGCACCAACAGCGTGTTGTGCGGCGCGGTCGGGTCCGCCTTGCGCAGCACGCGCACGATTTTTGCCAGTTCTTCCATAAGGTCGGCGCGGTTTTGCAACCGCCCGGCCGTGTCGATCAGCAAAAGGTCGGCCCCCTCGGTGCGCGCGCGTGTCAGCGCGTCATACGCAAGGCTGGCAGGGTCGGACCCTTCTGGTGCTGTCATGACGGGCACACCTGCGCGCTGGCCCCAGACCTGCAATTGTTCCACGGCCGCCGCACGGAAGGTATCACCCGCCGCGATCACCACGGATTTCCCGGCGGCGCGGAACTGCGACGCGAGCTTGCCGATGGTGGTGGTCTTGCCAGATCCGTTGACGCCGACCACCAGCACGACCTGTGGTTTCGACCCGTACAGGGGCAGGGGGCGGGCGACAGGGTCCATGATGCGCGCAATTTCTGCGGTCAGCGCGTCGCGGATTTCCCCCGAGGTGACACGACGGCCAAACCGACCTTCGGCGATGTTGGCTGTGACGCGCGCAGCGGTCGTCACGCCCATGTCGGCGCGGATCAAGATATCCTCAAGGCTTTCCAGCATTGCGTCGTCGACCAGCCTACGCGGCTCATCACGCCCGGTCAGCCGTGATAACAGTCCCGGGCGGGCCGCGTCTGCGGATGGCGGCGATGGGTCGGGGGTTGGCACCTCGGGGGCGTCGCTGACCAGATCGTCAAGCCCGGTCGTCAGTTGTGACGACGACTTGAACATCCGTTCGCGCAGCTTTTTCAAGAAGGACATGCCTGCGGCCTTTCCCGTCACCGATGCATCAGCCAATACATGCCCCCCCCCAAAGATGGAAGCCCCGGCAGGCGATCAGGGCCGCCGGTGTTCGCCGATCCGGCGCGCGGCTGGACCTTTTGTCATGCAACTGACATAATCGCAAATTGCACGCTCGGGATTTGTACCGTTGCTGCGGTCTTTCAACTCTGTGGTCCGGATGAGCCTTCATCACATTCCTGAAACACCGTCTGTGCCCGCCGCGATGGCGCGGGCGTTGGAACACGCGCTGGATGCCGAACCGCGCCGTGTGCAGGCGGTCAAGGTGTCCGGGCAGGTGGTCTGGGTCAAACAGGCTGAACAATTGTCTTTGCGCTGGAGGCTGCAAAAGGGCGATACGCGGCGCGCCTTTGAGGCCGATCGTGCGGGGTTGCATGTTCTGGGCGAGGCGGGATTGCCAGTCCCGCCGATCCTGGCCGAAGGGCCGGATTTCTTTGTCGTGCCGGATGTCGGCAAAACCCTGGCTGCTTTGCTTTTGGACCCGCAGGAAGCCGGACCCGCGCGGATGGCCGCCTTTGTGGCGGCGGGGCAAGCATTGGCGAACCTGCACAAGGCCCGGGTTTGTCATGGGCGACCGTCAATCCGTGACATCTGTTGGGACGGGACGACCGCGCGGATGATCGACTTCGAGCGGTTTGTGCCGGGGCCGCGGGCTATGCGCGACATGGCTCTGGATGTGATTGTGTTTCATTACAGCATCCTGACCTATGGTCGGGGCGAAACAAGCGAACTGGCGGCTGCCGCTGCCGCCTATCGCGCCGCGGCACCTGAGGGCGTCTGGCAGGCCGCCAGGGCCCGGGTTGCGCGCCTGCGCTGGTTGGCCCCTGTGGCGCGTCTGGCGCAACGGATCAAGCCCCGGTCGTGGGAACTGCGCGCCGTGCCGATGGTGATCACGTTCTTTGCGCGGCCCCGGGGGGCGGCATGATCCGGGTTTTTGCAGCTTTGATGCAGGGTCAAGGCCTTTGCCATAATTCTGCACCGATCTTGCGCTAGTTTCGGCAGGCTGGCTGCGCTGGGGCAAAGCAGGCTAGCGCCGCGGCTGATGCGGACAAGCGGTAACCTGATTCAGACTGCGGGGTGCCTGGTGAAGGACGAAAAACAGATGATGACGGCGCCGCAATCTGACACTCGGGGTCGGTCAAGACTGCGTGCAGGTGCACACCGCGCGCTTGCGGCGACTGGCATGGTGCCCGCGATACGGCCGTTTGTTTTGGCGACTCTGGCGCCGGTGGTTTTGCTGGGGCTTGGCATTGCGCTGGGCGGTGTCTGGGCGGCAGGCGCGCTGGTGTTCATCATGGGTATCGTGGCCTTGATGGACAGGTTTGTCGCGCGCGCATTGCCACATGTGCCGGATGCACAGGAATTTCCTGCGGCAGATCGGCTGTCACAGATCCTTGCCTGGGTACATCTGGCACTTTTGCCTGTTGTGGTCTGGGCTGTCGCGGGGGACAGCGGGCTTTCGGGTGCGGCGCGGGTGATGATCTTTCTGGGCGCCGGGCTGTGGTTCGGGCAGGTCAGCAATTCAAACGCGCACGAACTGATCCACCGTGCCGACCGCACACTTTATCGGCTGGGCGTCGCGGTCTACGTGTCGATGGGCTATGGTCATCATGCTTCGGCGCACCGGCACATTCACCACCGCTATGTCGCGTCGTTTGACGACCCGAACTCGGCCCGTGCCGGAGAGCATTTCTATGACTTCGCGGTGCGGGCCTGGCCCGGCGAGTTCGTGGCAGGGCACGAGATCGAGACATCCCTGCGCACACGGTCACGGACAAAGGGCGTGCATCCCTATGTCGTCTACATTGCCGGAGCGTTGACGGTTGCTATGGTGATGCTGCTGGTATTCGGGTTTGGCGGGTTGCTGGTGTGGCTGGGGCTGTGTGCCTATGCGCAGATGCAGCTTTTGCTGTCGGATTATGTTCAGCACTATGGGCTGGAACGTGCGCGCCTGCCGGGGGACCGACTGGAAACGGTCGGGCCGCAGCACAGCTGGAACGCGCCCAAATCGTGTTCGTCGGCCCTGATGTTGAACGCGCCGCTGCATTCCGACCACCATGCCCATCCGTCCCGTCCGTACCCCATGCTGGACATGCCCGAGGGCGCGCCAAGGTTACCCTACAGCTTGCCGGTGATGGGGGTGATCGCACTTGTCCCACCGCTATGGCGCAAGGTGATGGACCGGCGGTTGGCCAGGATCCGGGCAGGCATGACCGCGCAAAGGTGATCTGCCATGGGGTGGCGCGCGGAGCGATGATCTGGCAGGCTCGGGCCGTAGTCTGGTCAAGGAGGTCCGAGATGCGTCTGGCGATGGTGTTTGGTTTGTGTCTTGCCATGCCGGCTCTGGCCGAAACCCCGATGACCGGAGCCGAATTCGAGGCCAGAGTGACCGGGCGGACCCTGAGCTTTGCGGTGGACGGTGCGGCTTACGGCAAGGAACAATACCTGCCGGGCAGACGCGTCGTCTGGGCCTTCAGCGAGGGCCCCTGCCGCGAGGGTGTGTGGTACGAACAGGCCCCAGGTCAGATCTGTTTCACCTATGACCATGACCCGACCCCGCAATGCTGGGCCTTTTTCGACACAGACAAGGGACTGCGCGCGCAGTTCGAGAAGTCGGATCGCGCGCTGGATCTGATCGAGGTCGGGCAAAGCGATCAACCGCTGTCGTGTCCCGGCCCTGACGTCGGGGCCTGAGGTCCGGTTACAGGTTCACAGGCCCGTTGCTTGCTGGCGGCTGCCTGACCAGATCGGTCCTATCGGCACCCGATCCCCGTCAAAACAGGCTGCCCTGATCTGGCGCAGCGCCTTTGGCCTTGCGCGCGGGGCGCGGGGCAAGGGTCATGCGGCCATCGTGGAATTCCAGCTCCAGCGCAGTTGCTTGTTCGGCCTGAGCCTTTGAGGTGACAACAGCGCCGTCGCCGCGCACCACCGCATAGCCGCGCTTCAAGGTTTCGGCGGGGCCAAGGGTTTGACGCAGCCTGTCACGCGCGTCCAGCCGTTCGCGCAAGGTCACGATGCGAACGGTTGGCGCGGCCTCAAGACGCAGGCCCAGTGCCGTCAGCCGGTCGCGTCCGCGTCGGGTCTCACGTTCCGATTCGGTTAGCGCGCGGGCCAGCGCCGGCGACAGACGGCCCGACCACTGCGCAAACTGGCCGCGCGCGTCGCTGTTCAGCCGGTCCAGTGCCTTAGGCAATCGTTGGCCGCGGTCCGCCAGCCTTTCGCGCAACTGGGCGGTCAATCTGCGCAGCGCGGTTGGGCGAACGCCGGCCGACAACTCGGCCAGTCTTGCACGCTTTGCCGTGACCGGCGCCAGCAGTGCGCGTGGCAGGCGGTCGGCCCACAGATCGAACCTTTGCCGCGACGGGCCGGTCAGCGTGTCAGCCCGCGGTAGGGCGCGCGCCAGATCCGTGCTGCGCTGGCGACGTTGGGCAAAGACCTGTGCCAGCGCCCGACCCAGCCGCGCGCCTGTGGTGTCCAGTGCCGCTTGCAGGTCCATACGCACCGGGACCGCCATTTCGGCGGCTGCGGTGGGTGTCGGGGCCCGGCGGTCGGCGGCAAAGTCGATCAGCGTGGTGTCGGTTTCGTGCCCCACCGCCGAAATCAGCGGGATCAGGCTGTCGGCGGCGGCACGCGCAACGATTTCCTCGTTGAACCCCCACAGATCTTCCAGCGACCCGCCGCCGCGCGCGACGATGATCAGGTCGGGACGCGGGACTGGTCCGCCCGGTGTGATGGCGTTGAAACCCCGGATTGCCGCGGCGACGTCGGGGGCGCAGCGGTCGCCCTGCACGGCGACCGGCCAGATCAGGACATGGCGTGGAAAGCGGTCGCGCAAACGGTGCAGGATGTCGCGGATCACTGCGCCAGATGGTGACGTGACGACACCAATCACGAGGGGCAGGTAGGGCAGGGGCTTTTTGCGGGCGGGATCGAACAGACCCTCTGCCGTCAGCGCGGCTTTCCGTTTTTCCAGCATCACCATCAGCGCTCCGAGCCCCGCCGGCGCGACGTCCTCGACGATCAGCTGATATTTCGATTGGCCGGGAAAGGTGGTCAGCCGTCCTGTGGCGATGATCTCCATCCCTTCTTCGGGGCGGACCTGCATCTTGGCGACCTGACCCTTCCAGCTGATCGCGGCAATCACGGCGCGATCGTCCTTCAGATCAAAGTACACGTGCCCCGACGATGGCCGCGACACGCGACCCACCTCGCCGCGCACCCGGAC
>JAUSPL010000025.1 GCA_030656535.1 Gemmobacter sp. | reverse complement strand
AGCCGCTCGATGACCTCCAGCAGATGCGAGAGCGACCGCGCCAGACGGTCGATGCGCACCACGACCAGCGTATCGCCCTTGGAGATGCGTTCCAGCACACGGGCCAGCACGGGCCGTGCGCGGTTGCCGCCCGAGGCCTGTTCTTCATGGATCTCGGCGCAGCCCGCGGATTTCAGGGCCTGCGTCTGGGGCAGGGGGGTCTGATCCTCGGTCGAGACATGACGTAATCGCGGGCGCGCAATTCTGACGGTTTGGTGCATTCTGCGATTCTGCGATTTTCACAGGAGGATACCATGACTGTTTTTGCCGCTTTGGACGTGTCGAAGAAGAGCACGTCGATCCATATCGTCGACGAGAAGGGCACTTGCCTTTGGCGGGGCAAGACACTGACGGACCCCGATGCACTGGCCAGCGTGCTGTCTCCGTACGCGAACGATCTCTCTCTGGTTGGATTGGAAACCGGGTGCTGGACGACTTGGCTCTGGCATGAGTTGACCGACCGTGGATTTCCGATGGTTTGCATGGATGCCCGACAAGCACATGCGGCCCTTTCGATCAGCATCAACAAGACGGATGCCAATGACGCACAGGGCTTGGCGCATCTGCTGCGCACGGGGCTTTTCCGGGAAGTGAGGGTCAAGGGTTGGGAAGACATGCGCAAACGTGCGCTGTTGAGAGCGCGGGCGACCATGCTGCGCTGCGTTCTTGATCTTGCCAATGCGATACGCGGGGCGCTGCGCACATTCGGTATTTCACTTGCTGCGGGCACCGGAAACGGAGGAGCCAAGACCTTCGAGCGCCGGGTGGTTGAGCATCTTGCCTCGCGTGCCGATCTCAATGTGATCATTAGCCCCCTACTGGAGGCCTGGCGCGCGGGCAGGGTGCAGGTGGCGCGCCATGAACGGGCAATCCGTGCCGTGGTGCGCGCCGATCCGCGGTGCCAGTTGATGATGACAGTTCCGGGCGTTGGTTATCTGACGGCTGTGGGTTTTGTCGGTGCAATCGGTGACCCGGCCACGTTCCGGTCGGGACGAACGGCTGCTGCCTGGATCGGGCTGACTCCACGGCGCTACCAATCGGGCACGATCAACGTGCAGGGCAGGATTTCCCGGCAAGGGGACAAGCTGCTGAGGTCGTATTTGTATGAAGCGGCCGCCCATATTTTGACGCGAGCGCGCACCGACAGCGCTCTTCGCCGCTGGGGCCTGAGATTGCGCGAGCGCGTCGGGTTTAAGCGGGCGAATGTGGCCGTCGCTCGGAAGCTGGCGGTGGTTCTGCACGCAATGTGGCGGAGCGGGCAGCCGTTTGAGGCGGAGAAGAACATGCCAGCGTAAGCCAAGTGAAACAACAGGTGATCGCCATGTAGGCACCTGCAAAGAGATCCGCTGCCTGTAAAGCGGCGGGTGCGTCCACCGGGACGTGAGACATGAGGTCCACCGCGATATGCGCGCTGCAATCGTCCAACGGCGAATTGCGCTTCGAGACATAGCGGGGTCCGTCTCGAACTTCATCGTGCGGCAGCTTGTGAGCTGACCGCGTAGACAACCCTGACCCCGGCCATGCACTTCGCATCTCTACACAAGGCGGCATGGCAGCTCCGCTGCTATGGCAGTGCCCTGCGATAAACACATGTTTGTCGTGACATGCTACCGGTTCAGGCTGGCGCCTGATATTAGCGATCAGCGGTCTACGAAAACACCATATAAATCAATTGCCGAAAACTTGAAACCGAAATAGGTTTATCGTGATCTCTTCGAAGGAGACGGCCATGGGACTGATCGGCTACGCCCGGATTTCGACCATAGAGGGCGTGCAGGTGCTCGACCGCCAGCTTGACGCCCTCAACGCTGCCGGATGCGAGCGGATATTCGAGGATCGTGCCTCCGGCGCGAAAGCCGAGCGCCCCGGTCTTTCGGCTTGTCTGGACTTTTTGCGTAAGGACGACGTGCTTGTGGTGCTTGATCTCGACCGGCTCGGGCGGCTTGCGGGCGAGCTGATCACTCTCATCGATCAACTGGCTGCACGGGGCGTTGCGTTCCGGGCGCTGAATGCACCGATGGACACGACAACCCCGACAGGGCGCGCTTTCCTTCAGATTCAGGCCGCTTTTGCTGAAATGGAGCGCAACATCATCCGCCAAAGGGTGAACGAAGGCTTAGTCGCTGCGCGCGCACGGGGACGCAAGGGCGGGCGGCCTAGGATCATGACTGCTGACAAGCTGCGATACGCAAAGCACCTCATGGCCGACAGCACTAGATCCATACCGGATATATGCAAGGAACTCGGAGAGATCAGGCCCTCAACCCTAGACCACTACTTGCATGCCGATGGTTCTTTGAAGACCGCAGGCCGTGATCTGCTTGAAAATGCCGGGAAGGAAGAAAGTGGCACTTGACCGGAGGGCCGCGATTAGACAACGCGCGCGTAGCCTATCAATGGCATCAAAACAGGCCTTTTGCAGTTTCATGTACCGCCAATAAACGACCGTTTGAAAACAGATGCAAGGGCGCTCTCTGTGGTGCTGCTCATGTCGCGTTTAGT
>JAUSPL010000022.1 GCA_030656535.1 Gemmobacter sp. | reverse complement strand
GAAGCCGCGTTCGTGACCGGCAGTCACCATCTTGTCGATGGGGGCTATACGGCAGTATGACGGTTCCAACTGACCCAAATTGCAAGAGAACCCGATGACCGCCGACACGCCGCTTGATCCCCAAAACAGCACGGACTTCCGCACCGTCATGGCGCAATACCCCACAGGGGTCTGCGCGATTACCAGTCTGTCCCAAGACGGCGCCCCGCTGGCTATGGTGGTAGGAACCTTCAGTTCGGTGTCGCTTGATCCGCCGCTGGTCGGCTTCTTTCCGGCCAAAACGTCGTCAACGTGGCCTTTGCTGGCGGCGACGGGGGGATTTTGCGTGAACGTGCTGGCACTCGACCAACAAGCGCTGTGCCGCAAGCTGGCGACCAAAGGCGAGGATCGGTTTGCAGGCGTCTCATGGCGTCCGGCCCCGTCCGGCGCGCCGATCCTGGAGGGCGTTGTCGCATGGATTGACTGCTCCATCGAACAGATCACCGAGGCCGGCGACCATGATCTGGTCCTGGGCCGGGTGTGCGCGATGGGTGTCGACACAGATCACCCGCCCCTGTTGTTCTTGCGCGGCGGCTATGGACAGATGACCTGATCGCCACTTGGCCAGCACCCACCTGCAACGCCCGGTCCGCATGGCGGGCCGGCACTCTGCCAACTGGTCCAGTGCCGCGATGTGCGGGCAGATCCATTTCCTTGCAATCGCTTGGTAAGTCTTTGCACATCCTGCTGGACCTGTCCAACCGGGCTTTGCCTTTGGTGATCTGAACCGCTATCTAGACCCGCGAGGAGGACCCTGCATGACGTTCGATGCCCAGACCTGTTCGATAGACGCGCTCTGTGCTTTCATGCTGGACCGCCACCGCGACACCATCGGTGTTCAGAAGCCGGAATTCGCGTTGCGCAAACTGAAGGTCATCGTGACGGCCGCCCTGGACCTGTCGAACCGCAAAGGTTTTCAGGCCATGTCGCTGCGCGATCTGTCAAAGGCGTCCGGTGTGTCGATGGGCGGTCTGTATGCCTATTTCGACAGCAAGACGACCCTGTTGAAAATGATCCTGACCGAAGTCACGGCCGCCGTGCACCGGACGCTGTCTGACCCGCCAGCCGCGATCGTCGCAGACCCGCGCGCACATCTCTTGTGGCTGATTGACACCCATGTCCGCCTGACCGAGGCCATGTTGCCGTGGTTTACCTTTGCGTTCATGGAGGCAAAGAACTTTCCCGCATCCGAACGACGCATGGCGACCCAAAGCGAAGAACTGACCGAAGGTTACTTGGCCGCAGCCGTGACAGCAGGTATCGCAACGGGGGTGTTCAGGCGCGATACCTCGCCGCTGCTGCCCGCGCTGATAAAGCCGCTGGTCCAGGACTGGTATGTTAAACGTCCGAAATACCGCCGCCGCAATACCGCGATGCACACCTACATCGACACGGTCCAGACCATCGTCCTGGCTGCTTGCGAAGCAAAGCCCGCCCAAGCCTGACCGTCACGCGGTTCCCGTCCGGCCCACCAGTTCGGCGATCCGGCCAAGCTGTTGTGCCAAAGGGTTGGTCTTTCGCCAGACCATGCCGATCACGCGCGTCGGCCTTGGGGCCATCAGCCGCACGACCGAAACGGCGGCCGACCGCGTTTCAATGGCCACTGCCATTTGCGGAATAAGCGTCACCCCGATGCCCACCCCGACCATCTGAACCAACGTGGTCAGGGAACTGCCCTCCATCAGGTCGCGCGGCAGACTTGACGCCATCTTGCAATAGGTCAGCGCCTGATCCCGGAAACAGTGGCCTTCCTCCAGCAGCAGCAGTCGCATTTCGCGCAGCATGTCCGAACTTGGGACCGGCCTGTCTGCATCAGCCATGGGCCGAACCAGCATGAATTCTTCTTCAAACAGCGCAACCTCGTTCAGCGACGGTTCCGAAATCGGCAAGGCGACAATCGCGGTATCAAGCCGCCCTTCGATCAGGTCATCGATCAGCTTTTGGGTCACCGCCTCGCGCGGTCGCAGATCAAGACCCGGATAGCTGTGGGTCAGGCCCTGAATAACCCGCGGCAACAGATACGGGGCCACCGTAGGGATCACCCCGATCCGCAGACGCCCGATCAACGGGCTGTGCGAGGCGCGCGCGAGATCGCCCAATTCTTCAACCGCGCGCAAGATATCGCGCGACCGGACGGCAAACGCGTCGCCCAGCGCGGTCAAACTGATCTGCCGGGCCCCACGTTCCACCAAAGGGGCACCCAGTATCTCCTCAAGCTCCTTGATCTGCAAGGACAGCGCAGGCTGCGATATGGCGCAATCCTCGGCTGCGCGGCCGAAATGCGCGTGTCGGGCCAAGGCTTCGAAATAGCGCAGGTGTTTCATGCTGATCTTGCTCATTTGGAAAACCTATCAACATGATTAGAAAATGCAAATTTAAATAATCGAAAGACCTTGCTATACACTGCGCTGAAACGGTTGGCCCACACGCAGGATTCGTTGTCTCAACGGGTCAGCGCAGCTATCGGGCGACGTGGCCAACCCTTTGCCTATTGCGAAAAGCCAGAATCGGAGAAAAAGATGGACGGAACTGAAACACGGTCGGGCGGAAAATGCCCGGTGATGCACGGGGCGAATACGACCACCAGCAGCACAGTCATGGACTGGTGGCCAAACGCGCTGAACCTCGACATCCTGCACCAGCACGATTCCAAGTCCAACCCGATGGGCGCGGCCTATGACTATCGCACTGCGGTCAAGTCGCTGGACGTCCAGGCCTTGAAGGCCGACCTGACGGCGCTGATGACCGACAGCCAGGACTGGTGGCCAGCAGATTGGGGCCATTACGGTGGCCTGATGATCCGGATGGCATGGCATTCGGCAGGCACCTACCGCATTGCAGACGGACGTGGCGGTGGCGGCACCGGCAACCAGCGGTTTGCACCGCTGAATTCCTGGCCAGACAACGTCAACCTGGACAAGGCACGGCGGCTTCTGTGGCCGATCAAGCGCAAATACGGCAACAAGATCAGTTGGGCTGATCTGATGATACTTGCAGGCACGATTGCCTATGAATCCATGGGGCTCAAATCCTACGGCTTTGCGTTTGGCCGCGAGGACATCTGGCATCCTGAAAAGGACGTCTATTGGGGATCAGAAAAGGAATGGCTGACCAGCACCCGCTATGCTGACGATAGCCGCGAGTCGCTGGACAACCCGTTGGCCGCCGTTGTGATGGGGTTGATCTATGTGAACCCTGAAGGCGTGGATGGCAAGCCCGACCCGCTGCGCACCGCCAAGGACGTGCGCGAAACCTTTGCCCGCATGGCAATGAACGACGAAGAAACCTGTGCCCTGACCGCAGGCGGCCACACGGTCGGCAAGGCCCACGGCAATGGCAATGCCGAACTCCTTGGCGCGCCCCCCGAAGGCGCTGATCTGGCCGAACAAGGCATGGGGTGGATGAACCACACAACCCGCGCCGTCGGACGCAACACAGTCAGCAGCGGGATTGAAGGCGCGTGGACCACCCACCCGACCAAGTGGGACAACGGCTATTTCCACCTGCTGTTGAACTACGACTGGGAACTGCGCAGATCGCCTGCTGGTGCCCAGCAGTGGGAACCCATCAATATCCGCGAAGAAGACAAGCCTGTGGATGTCGAAGACCCGTCGATCCGCCACAACCCGATGATGACCGACGCAGACATGGCCATGAAGATGGACCCGATCTACCGTGAAATCTCGGAACGGTTCTACAAGGACCCGGCCTATTTTTCCGAAGTGTTCGCCCGTGCGTGGTTCAAGCTGACGCACCGTGATCTGGGGCCGAAGGTGCGGTATCTTGGCCCGGACGTTCCCGCCGAAGACCTGATCTGGCAAGATCCGGTTCCGGCTGGCCGCACCGACTATGACGTCGCGGCGGTCAAGGCAAACATCGCCGCCAGCGGCCTGAGCATCAGTGACATGGTCACGACCGCATGGGACAGCGCCCGCACCTTCCGTGGGTCCGATATGCGCGGCGGCGCCAATGGCGCGCGCATCCGTCTGGCACCGCAAAAGGACTGGGAAGGCAACGAACCCGCCCGTCTGGCCCGTGTGCTGGCCGTACTGGACGGTATCGCATCCGCGTCGGGCGCCAGCCTGTCGGATGTGATCGTTCTGGCCGGAAACCTTGGGGTTGAACAGGCAGCCAAGGCTGCCGGCTATGACATCGCGGTTCCGTTTGCGCCTGGCCGAGGCGATGCGACCCAGGACCAGACCGACGTAGACTCCTTCGGCCCGCTGGAGCCTCTGGCCGATGGATATCGCAACTGGATGAAGGCAGACTATGCCGTAACGGCCGAAGAGCTGCTGTTGGACCGCACCCAGTTGATGGGTCTGTCCGCCCCCGAGATGACCGCTCTGATCGGCGGGATGCGGGTGATCGGCACCAACCACGGCGGGACCAAGCATGGTGTGTTCACCGACCGCGAAGGCGCGCTGACGACCGACTTCTTCGTGAACCTGACCGACATGGCCTATACTTGGGTTCCGACTGGCAAGAACCTGTACGAAATCCGCAGCCGTGACACGGGGAACGTGCGTTGGACCGCAACCCGGGCTGATCTGGTGTTCGGGTCAAACTCGATCTTGCGATCCTATGTCGAAGTCTATGCCCAGGACGACAACAAGGAGAAGTTCGTGACGGACTTTGTGGCCGCCTGGACCAAGGTGATGAACGCCGACCGGTTCGATCTGGCCTGAGACGGCCTGCCTGCGCCGCTGATCAGCGTGGCGCGGGACCAGCAAGGCCAAGGTGCGCGGCAAGTCCGCGCACCCTAGGTGTTCAGTCCCGGCATCTGGTGGATCGGGTTTAGGATGAATCGTTCTGGCTCTGATGTCCAGATTTTGCATATGTATTCGTAGGGCGTGAGGCGGTTCAGGGTCTTGAGTCGGCGGGCGAAGTTGTAGGCCGCCAGGAAG
>JAUSPL010000004.1 GCA_030656535.1 Gemmobacter sp. | reverse complement strand
TGCACTTTTTTCGCAACTTCGGCGAAAGCGGCCATGTTTTCAGCAGCCATTTCAGCAGCGGCCGCAGCAAAGTCTGATACCGACTTGGTGTAGTCGGTCGGCTCGGTCTTGGCCTTGGTGACGTCGCCCATCTTGGCGATGGTGTCTTTGGTCCACTTTGATGTGATCTCGGTCGATTTTTCAGCGGCTTCCAGCGCCACTTTGGTCATCTTCTCGGCCAGTGCGGCCTGAGTTTTGAAGGCCCCTTGCATCGACCCGGTGTCGCCGGGGAAAGAGGCCATCATGTCTTGCATCATCTTGGCGAAATCATTGGTCTTGTTCATGTCAGTCTCCATGTAATCGAAAAGTCATCGTCTGTTCTGCGCTTGCACCCTAGATACACGCCGCACCGCAGCATTTCAAGTGTTTTATGCTGCAGTGCAGAAAAAAACTTACGCTAGGTCACACTGGCTGCGCTCGGATGACATAGGTTCCGGGGGAGGGGCACAGCGCTGGATATCCGGGTTCGCTGCCCGGTATTCGGGCGGCGACCTTTGGGCCCGAGCGTTTCGCCAGCCATTCGTCCCACCGCGGCCACCATGACCCCTTGGTAAAGGTTGCCGTCTTCTGCCAGTCCTCAGCCGAAAGCGAGAGGTCGTCATTCACATAATGGCCGTACTTTTCCTTGCCCGGTGGGTTGACGATCCCGGCGATGTGCCCGGATTCGGACAAGATGAAAGTCTTGTCCTTGGACCCAAACTTGCGGATACCCGCAAAGCTGGCTTTCCACGCCGCGATGTGATCGGTTTCACAGGCGATGGCACATAGCGGTGTCTTGATGTCGGCCGGGCTGACAATCTGGCCATTCAGCATGTAGGTCCCGCGCGCGAATTGATCCTGTTGGCAAAGCCAGCGCAGATATTCGACGGCCATCCGGCCGGGCAGGTTGGTTCCGTCGCCGTTCCAGAACAGAAGGTCAAACGCGGGTGGCGCTTCGCCCATCATGTAGCTGCGGATCGCGGGCTGGTAGATAAGATCATTGGAGCGCAGGAAGGAAAACGTCCGCGACATGATCTTGTTGGACAAGTAGCCTTTTTCAGCAACCTCACGCTCGATCCCGTCGATGAAATCATCTGTCAGGAACGGTGCGAATTCACCTTGATCGGAAAAATCCGACAGCATGGTAAAGAAGGTCGCAGACTTTATCGATGCATCCCCCTTCTTTGCCATCATCGCAAGCGTCAGGGACAAGGTGGTACCCGCGATGCAGTAGCCGACGGCGTTGACCTTGTCTTCGCCTGTGATGCTTTTGACGGCCTCGATGGCCTTCACGTAGCCTTCGTTGACATAGTCGTCCATGCCGATATCGGCGTGGGATGCGTCCGGGTTGACCCATGACACCACAAACAACGTATAGCCCTGATCGACAATCCACTTGATCAGGCTGTTTTGCGGCTTCAGATCCATGATGTAGAATTTGTTGATCCACGGGGGAAAGATCACAAGGGGCGTCTTGTGGACCTTTTCTGTGGTCGGGCTGAACTGGATCAGTTCCAGCATCCGATTTCGGAACACGACCTGGCCAGGGGTGGCACCGATGTTTTGCCCGACCTTGAAGGCATTGGGGTCTGCCAGGGTGACAAGCAGTTCGCCGCCGTTCGCCTCGATGTCGCGAACAAGGTTTTCCAACCCCTTCACCAGTGATTCGCCTTCCGTCGCCACCGCGCGCTCAAGGGCGTCGGGGTTTGTGCCGAAGAAATTGGTTGGTGACATCATGTCAACGATCTGTCGCGCAAAGTACTCGACGCGCTTGCGGTCGTTGGGGTCCAGATTGTCCATTGCATTGACCGAAGACTGAACCGCCTCGGAGTTCAGCAAGTATTGCTGCTTGATAAAGTTGAAATAGGGGTGCGTGTCCCAAAGCGGGTTTGAAAAACGCCGGTCCTTTGGACCCGGATCTGCGGGGGCGGACAACTTCCCTTTCGCCAGAACATGTTGGGCGTCTACGTAATGTTTCAACGTCTTGCCCCACCAGGCGACCTGTTGCTCGACGATCTTGGCCGGATTATTGGCAGCCTCGGCCATATAGGCGCTGGCGGCACGCATGAAGATGTCGGGATCCGGGGCGTCCAGCGCGGGATCATGGCTGGTGCGATTGGACAGGGCGGCCATCATGCGTTGTGTCAACTGTTCCACTTTTGCAAGATTCGCCGTCAGTCGCTCTGATGGTTTGCCTTGCTCACATTCGTCAGTTGTCATGTGAACCTTCCCCCCTTATTGTGCATTTGCAGCATAGCGTCGCCAGCCTGGGGGGGGAAAGCGACGATTCAGGGCCGGGGCCCCTCCCCGGGCAAGGAGACGTGATGAAGTATATGGCCACCTACGACTTGATGGAAGCCTCTCGCAACACGAACGAGTGGCTGGGCGCCTCTGCCCGTGCCTTCGCTTCTTACCCCATATGGGGCCTCGTCCCGCATCCGGTATTCAAAGTGATGTCGGCTTGGGGCCGCGTGACCGAACGCAGCTTTTCGCGGATGGTGACCAAGCCCTACTGGGGCATCCGTACCATTGTCGGCGAAGACGGTCGCGACCATCTTGTGACTGTTGAAACGGTGATGAAAAAGCCGTTTGGCGATCTGATCTATTTCAAAGCGTCTGGCAGGGCCGAAAAGCCCCGTCGCGTTTTGGTGGTCGCGCCGATGTCCGGCCACTATGCCACGCTTTTGCGGTCTACCGTCGCCAGTTTGGCCCCGGATTGCGAAGTGTACGTGACCGACTGGCACAATGCGCGTGATATCCCGGTATCGGAAGGCAAGTTCGATATCGAGGATTACACGCTGTATCTGGTCGATTTCATGCGCCACTTGGGCCCCGACACCCATGTGGTCGCTGTGTGTCAGCCAGTGCCGTTGACCTTGGCCGCGACCGCATATCTGGCAAGCGAGGACCCTGACGCCCAGCCACGCAGCCTGACGCTGATCGGTGGCCCGGTAGACCCGGACGCAGCCCCAACCGAGGTGACCGATTTCGGACGCAGCGTGACCATGGGGCAGTTGGAACAGATGGCGATCCAGCGCGTGGGATTCAAATACTCCGGCGCGGGACGTCTGGTTTATCCGGGGTTGTTGCAGCTTGCGTCGTTCATTTCGATGAACAGCGAACGCCATTCGCAGGCTTTCGTCGACAAGATTACCGCAGCCGCCAAGGGCGAAGACAGCGAACGCGATGCCCACAACCGATTCTATGATGAGTATCTTGCGGTGATGGACATGACCGCCGAATTCTATCTTTCTACGGTTGAACGCATTTTCAAAGAGCGCGAGATCGCGCGGAACGAATTTGTTGTCGCAGGCAAGAAGGTTGACATGGGGGCGATCACCCGTGTGGCCGTCATGACCGTAGAAGGCGCGAACGACGATATCTCGGCCCCGGGCCAATGCGTGGCGGCCTTGGAATTGTGCACGGGTCTGCCAGAAAACCTCAAGGCACAGCATCTGGAACCGGGTGCTGGGCATTACGGGATTTTTGCGGGCAAAAGCTGGCGCAACAACATTCGGCCCTTGGTGCTCAGCTTCATGAATGCGCATTCCGGCAAAGCCGAAGTGCAAGCAAAAGCCGCGCCCGAAACCATCTTGAAGGTTGTCTGAGCACAGCGAACATGGCCCTTGCGCGGCAAATGTCGCGCGAGGGCCATGCCCTCTGTGGGTGGCAATGGGCGGCCACTCGGCCCGATCGGCAAGCCTTTATGTGTCAGCCACGGCGCCGCAGCCGGCATTCCATGCCAAGGCCACACCCCATGCATGACCGTCCCAAAGCGGCTTGTTTACAGTGCGCCTATCCATTTTGTCATCAGGTCGGCCACGGGATCGGTCAGACCCGGTGAACGGATGTCGCCCGCAATCACATGAGCCTCGGGGTCCATGCCCGGTCCGCTGCGGTAGGCCATGATCTTGACCGGCCCGCCCCACCGTGACGCGATAGCCAGTGCCGTATCGGGGTTCACCACCTGATCGTCTGGCGAATAGATCAGCAACAGCGGTGCGGTAATCGCTGTGGGGTCGGCACTCCGGGCGGCACGCATCAGGCGGGCCATCGGAAAAATCGCTGCGGTCGGGTACTGGGTGGTCCAGTATTTTGCGTGCTCGGCATTTATCGCGGGATAGCTGCGATGGAACCCGGCGATCACCGGCAACCAACTGTCTGCCAGCGGCAAGTCAAGCGCGCGACTCACTGCGGCTGAGCGCAGGCGGTAGTTGGGGGATACAAATATCAGCCCCGCGACCTTGTCGGCCCCCGGCAAGGCCATGCGCAGATCGGCGGTTCCCAGCCCGGCTGTGGCCAAGGCAGCGCCGGTAGAGGTTGCCATCACGATCACCCGGTCGCCAAGGCGCGCGCCAATGGCCAGCGCTTCGGCCATATCCGTGATCCAGTCGTCCGCCATTGCGTCCGCCATTGCGGCACCGTTGCGTCCATGACCCGCAAGACGGGCGTAGTACAAATTGGCCCCGACTGCGGATGCTACCTTTTCGGGCACCGGACGGATTTCATGTGACGAAGCCGAGAATCCGTGCAGATACACGATGCTGACAGGCGTGCGTGCCCCCGCGGTCCCGGCCCAGACGATCTGCTTTTCCGTTCCCGGTATCAGGTCATTCAGCACGGAT
>JAUSPL010000608.1 GCA_030656535.1 Gemmobacter sp. | reverse complement strand
CATCGGGAACTTGGTTCTGGCCCGCTTCAAGCGGTCGGTCCAGTCGAAGGAGGTGAACTGCGAACCCTGGTCGGTGTTCATGATCTCGGGCGGCTCAACCTTGTGGATGGCCTCGTTCAGGGCCTCGAGGCAAAACTCGGCCTCCAGCGTGTTCGAGATACGCGAGGCCAGCACCTTGCGGGTGAGCCCATCCATGCCTTGCTTCAACTGAGGACATGACTGGGCCGATCGATGCGCAACCCGCCCAGCAGGAAGGGGTAACCGATGCTCGCGCACAAAGCCACGCGTGAGGGCAAAGCCGCTGCTGAAGTCGCTTGCGTTGAAAAGCCAGTCCTTGACGCAGCCGTGACCCCAAGCGTTGCCTGCACCGATCCCGAAGGCGGCTGGGACTGCCTGACCGAAATCGCCTGCAAGGTGGCAGGCTGCAAGGTAAAGATTGCGGCCTTTCCGTGGATGGCCGCGGGACGGGCGCTGTCGATGGGTCGGCCTGAAGGCAGACCCAAGCTCATCTTTGATGACAGCACGGGCAAGACCTTCGGCGCGGGGATTGTCGGACCTGGTGCGGGCGAGTTGATTGCCGAAGTCGTGCTGGTCATCGAGATGAGCGCCGATGCCGAGGATATCGGGCACAGCATCGACCCGCATCCGGACCTGTGGAGGCGATCGCCCTCGCGGCCGAGATCGCAACCGGGACGATCACTGACCTCTGAGTGCCGCAGAGCTATCAGAACCACAAAGGAGGGGGCCGCGCAGTGGCGTGGCCCTGTTTGTGCGTGGGGTGCGTTCAATTCTCATTGGGGCATGCGCGACACGATGGTTTCGGCCATCAGCTGAAAACCATGGCGCTGGTATGTAAGGGCGCATGCAAACCCGGTGTTGGGCCTTTGGTCGGAGGGGCAGGCCCTGCCGCAGCACTGAAACCCAACACGCAGGGAAGCACTTTGACCAAGGTCAGATGGAAGATTGCCGCCTTGGCGACCTGCTCGGCCAGCCCACCGCCGCCGAGGACCGCGCCGTCGTTGAAGGCTATGGCGGCGCCCGGTTTACAAGCCTTGCGCGAGCCGTTGCCGGGCATCGGGCTGCCGCCCGGACAGGCACCATCGCCCTCGACGCGGCCAAGGTCCGACCGAATGCCCATATCCAGCCAGGCGCGCTTGCGATCCTTCCACCGGCCTTTGCGGGCATCGAGGATTGAAAGGGGGGATGGCGAAACGCGAGGCAACTCTATTCGACCAGGAGGTGACCTGTTGGTGAGCGCTGTCGGCAACGCCGCCGCCTTGCCCCTCGCCGCCCCGCGCGCCCGCATCACAAAATTCAACCCCCGCCAGAAATTCGTCCAGTTCAGCCTCGTCAAAGCCGATCATGTCCAGATCGAAGTGTTCATCGCGCAGCGCGGCCAGTTCCAAGGCCACCACCGCGTTGTCCCATCCGGCGCTTTCGGCAATCTGGTTGTCAGCAAGGATCAGGGCTCGGCGCTGGGCCTCGGACAGATGGTCCAGCACAATCATCGGCTCGTGTGCCACGCCGATGGATTGCGCCGCCATCATGCGGCGCGTCTCCCAGCGCTGCAGCGTGTCAACCGGCAGGGTCGGTTCCCGGGCAAGATCGATGCGGTTCAGCCAGCCGATGAGCAGCCCGGTGTCCGCATCAGGCGCAGCGGAGCCGGGTACTGTCAAGCCAATGTAATTCATGTATCTTCTGCATGTCCAGCGCTCCCCAAGCGGGCGGCAAAATCGGTCAGGGGACACAAGCATGTGCCGGGGACCAGCAAAGAGGTGAAAACCGGCAGAAACAAATCGAGCAATTTTTCCGGGTTGTTTATCCACCGCTTTCGCTTGGCGCTGCTCAGATTTCATTGTGAACAAACGCGGAACTCTGTCAGCTTTGGGAGGAGCAGTTCTCAACCAGAATCGTCTGATGGTCACCCCACCGAGAGGCTGGGGCTAGGTCTCGTTCGACCCGCGGCAATGACCTTTCCGGCGGTCAAACAAGGAGGCCGGCATGGCGTTTCCGCCGCAGGTTTACCATTCGATTCATGCGGTTTCGGTGCGCTGGGGATGCAGCGTGACGCAGGTGGTGACCCGGTCCTTGCGGGCGTAGGGCAGCCATGGCGCGACGGCCGTGACCCGCACCGCGCCGTGATCGCGGCAGGCCGCGATGAAGAACAGCATCCTTACAAGGTGATCGTTCACCGACATCCCGTCCGTCGCATGCAAGGCGGAGACGACAAAGACATCGCCGACATCGCCGCCACGGACGCTGACCAAGGGCCGCAGCTTGTGCTGCCCGCCCTCGATATCGCGCGTTTCTGGGGACGCAAAGGGGAACCCGGTCGCATGTGCGATATCGTGGCCAAGCGAACGGGCAGGGGTAAGGTCGAATATTTGCATCCATATAGTCTGGCACGCCCCGCAAAGCGGTTCATCGACGGTCGTCAAGGATGCCCCGATGGCACGAGGTGGCCAGTGTTCCTGTTCGCCGCTCTCGGTCTGTCGAACAGAATCCGGGTTGTCGGTTATTGGTGGCCCGTCAGCGGGCCAGTCGGACAGGGGCGCGAAATGAAGGCGACCGGGATCACCAGAATCGATCACGCGCCCCAGGTCGTGGCCGAAGGGCTGAACCTGCTGCAGGAGGATCCGGGATGGCCGGACCGTGGCCGGGCCTGGCTTCTGTTTCGCGAAACACTGCTCGCGGTGCGCGACCTCCGCCGTTAACGGGAGACGTGCTCTCGGCATAACCCGTGACCCAAAGCGTCATCATGACATGCGCAATCTGCAGAAATCGTTTCGTCATCCTGGTTTCCATTCCTGGATTGACTGCCATGAGAGGACTGACGTTCCCCCGGATCCGCGCGCATTTCGTTGACGGGCACAAAGCGTCTGACCGAAGCGAACCCGTACAATCCTTTTCCGGCACGGATGATCTACGTCAACGACAGACGCGTTCCCGCGTCCAAGATTGCCTCAGGAGTGCCACCTCGGGGTGCAGTGGATGATCCGGGCGCTTCAAGGCTGTCGCAGCGACCTTTCATTGGTGCACAGAGAGGAAAGATGACATACGCGGTTATCAAGAAGGCAGTTCGGCAAACTGACGTCAGCCCCTTTCTGACCGGCTGGACCGCTGCCCGTGCGCGGTTGCAAGGCCTGCCGGGTGGTGGGTTGAACATCGCGCACGAGGCCGTGGACCGGCACGTTGCAGCGGGCCATGGAGCGCAAGCCGCACTGATCTGGCTGGGCCGCGAGGGCTTGCGGCTGGTGCTGAGCTATGCCGATCTGGCCGCCGACGCTGCCCGTTTTGCCAACGTTTTGCGCGCCCATGGCATCGGACCGGGGGAGCGGATGTTCCTTCTGTCCGGCCGGGTGCCAGCGCTTTACGCCGCCACCCTTGGCGCCTTGAAGGCCGGCGTCGTGGTCAGCCCCCTTTTTGCCGCCTTCGGACCGGAACCCGTGCGCGCAAGGATGGAGATCGGCGGAGCCTCGGTGCTGGTCACCACCGCCCAACACTATGCCCGCAAGGTGGCCTCTTGGCGGGCCGACATGCCGGGACTGCGGCTGGTGCTGATCATCGGCGATGACGCACCCGAAGGCTGCGTGGCACTTGGCCCGGCGATGGCGGCGGCGCCCGCGACCTTCGACACCTGTCCGACCCGACCCGAAGACATGGCGCTTTTGCATTTCACCTCCGGCACCACCGGCCTGCCAAAGGGTGTGGTGCATGCGCATGAGGCCGTTGTCGCCCATGCCGAAACCGGTCGCATTGCGCTGGATCTGCACCCCGGCGACATCTACTGGTGCACCGCCGACCCGGGCTGGGTGACGGGGATGAGCTACGGCATCATCTCGCCCCTGTGCAACCGCGTGACGATGGTGGTGGACGAGGCCGAGTTCGACCTTGACCGCTGGTATGGCATTCTAGAACGCGAAAAGGTGCAGGTCTGGTACACCGCCCCGACCGCGATCCGTATGATGATGCGCGCGGGCGATGTGGCGGCAAAGGGGCATGATTTCAGCGCTTTGCGGTTTTTGGCCTCGGTCGGGGAACCCCTGAACGCCGAATGTGTGATCTGGGGTCAGCAGGTGTTTGGCCTGCCGTTTCACGACAATTGGTGGCAGTCTGAAACCGGCGGCATCATGATCGCCAACACCACCGACATGGACATCAAGCC
>JAUSPL010000596.1 GCA_030656535.1 Gemmobacter sp. | reverse complement strand
AATCGGTGCGCGGCAAGAAGACCTGGCCGACCGCGATCAGCTTGGACATGTCGGGTTCATGGCCCGTGCGCCTGACCTGATCGTAAAAGAACTTGACCGGGATCTGGACATGGATCCCCGCACCGTCGCCGGTCTTTCCATCCGCATCAACCGCACCCCGATGCCAGACCGCCTTGAGGGCACTGATGCCGCTCTCGACCACCTTGCGCGACGGCTTGCCGGAAATCGCGACCACCAGTCCGACACCGCAGGACGAATGTTCGTCCTCGGTGCGATACAGGCCGTTCTCGTCCAACCAGCGGCGTTTTGCTTCTTGCTCCACAACCCAGGCTTCATCGTATGTCGTCATGGCTCACTCCTCAGGGCTGGCGGATAGGGTGATCGAGGGCATGAAGGCGGCCTCGATCCTGTGTGTCGTTCGATCGGCAAAGGTATCGGCTTTGCGGTCGATCTGGTTATCGCGATTGCGCGAGATGCCGGACAAACCGTTCGGAACACCTGCGGCCATCGCGCGTTCAGTCAAGGCAGCCCCCGTCCATGAGGACATCAGCATATCACATTCGTACTTTGGCTCGGTCTCCATGAACCCTGCTTCTCCGGGTTGGGAAAAGGTGATCGGGCTGTGATCGATCGGCAGGAAACCATCGCCCGGGTCCCACTCCGAAGGGCCGGAGAAAAACAACCGCCACGCCGGGTGCACATATTCAAAGCCGCGTGCACGGTGGGTGATGGTGCCGTCGGGCGCGGTTTCGGTCATTGCAAACTCGGTCTGCTGCAACGGGATCCCGTCGATGACCACCCGGCGTCCGGTCAGCCGGTCATATCCGGTGACCCGGCTGGTGCTGCCGTCCGAGCGCGAAAGCCCGAAATCATAATCATCGCGCCCGGATGCCAACAGCTCGCTGAACGACGCAGGGTCCGCAGCTTCCGGCAGCAGGATCTGTTCGATCCCGGTGGGCAGTTCGACCGACGCGACCCACTGCGCCTCATAGTCGATCCGGCTGACGAAATACGCACCCTCGGCCCCGAAATCCACGCGGGTCTGATCACCCGGTGCATCTGCGGTACAGGTGTAATGGTTCGAGACCTTGCAGCCGCGTGACTGCACGGTCAGGAACCCGGTGCAGCCTTGGGGTGGCTCGAACGTGCCCGCCGATGCCGTCCCCGACAGCAAGAATACCAACCAGATTGCCTTCATCACGCGTTCCCCTGCAGTGTTTCGGACTCACTCTTTGCCATTTTACGCTGGTCTTCGAACTTCTGCCGCAGCATCCCGCCGGCCCGAGAAATGATATCGCATGCGGCAAGGCGATCCCCGCGCATCATATCTGTTACGACTTCGGCCAGAAGGCCCTTCTTGTGCAGGCTTCTTGCAAGGTTGTGGTCCATGGTCGGCAAGATGAAATGCGCCACGTTATCTTTTTCCACAGGAAAGCGAAGCGCATGAGCCAACTCGTCGTCCGTGCCGCCGTGCAACACAAAGACAGAAGGCACTGTCGGCCATGCCTCCACCTTGCGATAGGTCCATTGGGTAATTCTCTTTCTGAAGCGCGTCCAACGCTTTTCCTCGGGAACGTCTTCGGGATGCACTGACACCTGCGGAACAAAAGCAATCACCCGGTCGACCCGCGTCAGATGCGCAAGGTGCAACGCCATCGTCGCCCCCATCGAATTGCCCAGCAACACGATCCGCTCAGCGTCCAGAAACCGGGCGGTCGCCTCGATAGCCGCGACAATCATATCCGCCATGTCTGGCGCGTTCAGCCAGCTTCGGGATTCGTCGCTGACAAACAGGACCGGATTGACACCGCCCGCCCCCGCCAGCCGAAAGAACTCGACCGGAGGTTCCTCGGACGGTTTTGTGCCGACGCCCGCAAGGCTGACCACCAACAGCCGTGACATGCCGGGGCAAAAACGGATACGCAGCGGCGGCGCGATCAACACCTCCTCCATCACGTCCATATGTGCCCCAGCCGTCGCCATTGCCGCCCGCCTTACTCCGCCGCCACCCGCGCACCTTGACCAAGCCACGCGATGATCCCGTCTGCCGCCTCGCGTCCGTCACGGATCGCCCAGACCACAAGCGACGCCCCTCGCACAATGTCGCCCACCGCATAGACACCCGGCAGGTTGGTCACATGCGTCTGATAGTCGGCCTTGATGGTCCCCCAACGCGTCACAGCAAGATCGGGCACGCCCCACAGGGTTGGCACGTCCTCCGGCTCAAAGCCCAGCGCCTGAATGACCAGATCTGCGGGCTCGACATAATCCGCGCCCTCGATCAACTCGGGCGTCTGACGCCCGGTCGCATCGGGTTGACCCAAGCGCATCCGTTGGACCACCACACCATCGACCTGAATGCCGCCGGTGAAACCCTTCGGCGCGGTCAGCCAGACGAAGTCCACGCCCTCTTCCTCGGCGTTCTGCACCTCGCGCTGCGACCCGGGCATGTTGGCGCGGTCACGACGATAGAGACATTTCACCGAGGTGGCGCCTTGCCGGATGGCCGTGCGCACACAGTCCATTGCCGTATCGCCGCCACCGATCACCACCACACGCTTGCCTGCCGCGTTCAGCGTGCCGTTGTCAAAGTCTTCGACATCATCGCCAAAGGACTTGCGGTTGGACGCGGTCAGATAGTCCAGCGCCTTGACAACCCCGGTGGCGCCGACACCCGGCGCCTCGATGTCGCGCGCCTTGTAGACGCCGGTCGCAATCAGCACCGCATCATGCTGCCCGCGGATCGCATCAAACGCCAGATCCTGACCCACGCTGCAGTTCAGCACGAACTGCACACCACCTGCCTCCAGCTGGTCGATACGCTGCATGACCACGGGTTTTTCCAGCTTGAAGCCCGGAATGCCGTACGTCATCAGCCCGCCCGCTCGGTCATAGCGGTCATAGACGGTGACCTGTACCCCGGCCCGCCGCAGCACATCCGCAGCCGAAAGCCCGCCTGGTCCCGCCCCGATGATGCCCACGCTTTCGCTGCGCTCGACCGCTGGACGGATCGGCTTCACCCAGCCCTGATCCCAAGCCGTATCCGTGATGTATTTCTCCACCGCCCCAATGGTCACCGTGCCGTGGCCGGATTGTTCGATCACGCAGTTGCCTTCGCACAGGCGGTCCTGAGGGCAGATCCGACCGCAAATTTCCGGGAAGGTATTTGTGGCCTGGCTCAGCTCATACGCTTCTTGCAGCCGGCCTTCGGCGGTCAACCGCAACCAGTCGGGGATATTGTTGTGCAACGGGCAATGCGACTGACAATAGGGCACGCCGCATTGGCTGCACCGGCCAGCCTGCTCGGCTGCCTTGATCTCTGCAAACTCTCGATAGATTTCGTGGAAATCATGCGCACGCAAGTTGGGCGGCCGCTTTTCCGGCATTTCCTTGTCGACAGTCACGAACCGGAGCATCTTTTGCACAGCCATGTCGGGCCCTCCCTTGCATTGCGTCCTGTTACCGCAGGATGAAATGAAATAAAAGTCAGCTATGCTGACGTATTTTCGATATTTTTTGCGGTCGGCGCTTCGGATTCTAAGTTTTCCGGCGATTTTAGGTCAGTAATGCATACCTATCATTCCGCTTCCCTCTGAATTGGCTGGTATTACTGTGCCCACAACGAATCACCACAAGGCCTATCATGCCATTGCTTCAGCTTATCTTGGTCGCGGCCCTGCAAGGTCTGACCGAATTCCTTCCTGTTTCGTCATCGGCACATCTGATCTTGCTGCCAAAGCTGAGCGGTATGGCCGATCAGGGGCTTGCCATCGACGTGGCCGTCCATGTGGGTACGCTGGTTGCCGTTACCATCTATTTCTGGCGCGAGGTGTCGATGGGCCTTGCGGGCATCCCGCGAATGCTGACCGGACGGATCGACACGCCGGGGGCACGGCTGGCCTTCCTGCTGCTGATCGCGACAGTGCCGGTCATCCTTGTCGGATTGATCCTGAAGGTCACAGGCGCGATGGAGGCGATGCGGTCCGTTGCACTGATCGGGTGGACCATGATCATATTCGGCATCGTGCTGTGGATCTGCGACCGCTATGGCGCTCAGGGCAGGACGACACCCGACTGGACACTGCGCGATGCTGTCATCCTGGGGCTATGGCAGGCGGTTGCACTGATCCCTGGCACGTCCCGCTCAGGGGCAACCATATCGGGCGCCCGCGCGCTGGGGTATGATCGGGAATCGTCGGCACGGATTTCGATGCTGATGTCGATCCCGACCATCGTTGCATCTGGCGTTTTGCTGGGCGCGGATGTCATCCAGAACCCTGACCCCGGCATCTTGCGCGACGGGGCCATAGCCGCAGGCTTTGCCTGCATCGCCGCGCTGATCGCGCTGAGCCTGATGATGCGACTGCTGCGATCGGTCAGCTTTACGCCCTATGTCATGTACAGGATGATCCTCGGCGCAATCTTGCTGATCATCGCGTACAGCTAGCGGCCGCACTTGTTCCTCCCCCCTCCACCCAAGGGAAATTGCCGCCGCCCGTGCGGGCCGCAACCTCGGGCTCCGGCGCAAGCCGGAACCCGAGAGAAAAGACCTGGCGCGGCACGCGCCTCCGCCAGATCACCGCCCGAAAAGATCGCAAACATCACATCAGCCGGAACGACTCAGGCACAGCGTCCCGACCATCCAGGACCAGATCCGCCATCACACCGGCGATTTTCGGGGCCAGGCCGAACCCGATCTTGAACCCGCCGTTGCATACGAACTGCCCCGCCCTCCCCGGCCATTGCCCCAACAGCGGCGCACGACTGGCCGCCCGTGGCCGCTCACCAGCCCAGCGTGCGACCACCGGCGCCCCGGCAAGCACTGGCAAGACCGCAACCGCCCGGGCGTGCAACGCGTCCAGCAGACCATCCACCGTATTTGCGGCGTCATAGACCCGCTCGGATGTTGATCCGACGGCGACCGTGCCATCCACATGTGGCACAACATGCAACCCATCTGCATAGACCTGCGCGACCGCACCTGCCTCGATCCGAAGGGCAATCGCCTGACCTTTTTCCCCGCGCCCGACCTCGCGCCCCAGCGCCGTTGACAGTTCGCGCAAACCCGCCGCACCCGTGGCCCAGACCACGGGGCCATCGGGCCGACCGTCGCGCACCACCTCGCCGCCAAGCGCGCGCACTGCCGCCGCCAGCGCGTCGCAGGCCAGCCGGGGATGCAGGCGGGCTGACAGCGTGTCCTCGATCACCAGTCCTGTGGGGGTCACCGGCTCCCATGCGCCCTGCGCCGCACGCACGCGCCAAACCGCCCTGTCGCCCCAGATCGCCCGTGCTGAAATCGCGCGTGCCTGCGCCTGCGCCACAGCACGCGCATCATCCAGCCCCTGCACACGGCCCAGACGCGCATAGCCCGTCGCCAGCCCAGAAACCTGCGCAACGCCAGCCCACCAGCGCTCGGCCATCAAAAGCGCGTCCAGCTGAAACGCTTTTTTGTCGTTCCAGGCCTCGGGAACATGCGGCGCAAGGGCACCAACCAGCCCCCCCGATGCGCCAGCCCCCACCCCGAACGGGTCGATCACCCGGACCCGCGCCCCCCGTAGCGCACAGACATAGGCCACAGACAGCCCCGCGACCCCCGCCCCCATCACCGTCAGGTCCACGCTTGCCATTCCGCCGATCCTTGCCCATTGTCCGCCCGCGTCACAGGACTAACCGTTATGACCCGCCCCGAACACCCCGCACCAACCGCACCAACCGCCTTGTCCGCCGCCCCGGGTCATGCCCCCCTTCTGGACTGGAAAGACGGTGGTATCCCGGTGTCGCGGCGGTTTGATGATCCGTATTTCAGCCTTGGCAACGGGCTGGCGGAAACACGGCATGTGTTTTTGGCCGGAAACGACCTTCCCGCCCGCTTTCGCCCCGGTTTCCATGTTGCCGAACTGGGCTTTGGCACCGGCCTGAACCTGTTGGCCACGCTGATCGACTGGCGCGCGTCGGGCACGCAAGGCCCGTTGAGGTTTACCAGCTTTGAGGCGTTTCCTCTGGCGGCCCCCGACATCGCCCGCGCGCTGGACGCATTCCCCGAGGCGCGCGCCCTTGCAGACCCATACCTTGCCCAATGGGCCGCCGCAGATCCAAACGCCCCTGTCCGCCATATTACCCTGCCCGACCTTGAGGCGCAGATCATCGTGGGTGACGCCCGCGACACGCTGCCTGTCTGGACAGGCTGCGCCGATGCCTGGTTTCTGGACGGGTTTTCCCCTGCCAAGAACCCGGAACTCTGGGGTGACGATCTGTTGGGACAGGTCGCCCGCCATACCGCCCCCGGCGGCACCTGTGCCAGCTATACCGCAGCGGGGTTCGTGCG
>JAUSPL010000589.1 GCA_030656535.1 Gemmobacter sp. | reverse complement strand
ATTCGATAATCTGGCGAAGCGGCCAACAGGAAGCTTGACAGATCTAAATGAATTGCCGTCAATATGGGTCAGGACAGCAAAAGACCGGCCAGCACCGCACAAAGGGAGAGACCGCCACATGGACACTAGCCCCTCATATATTGATGGCGCCGGCGCTGCCTTGGGCGCAGATGTCTGACCGCGCCGCAAACGACGTGCCAGTCCTGCGTTGCCGCGGGATCGAACGGTCCTTTGGCGGCCTCAAGGCACTCAAAGGCGTGGATATCGACGTTCACAAGGGCGAGATATTTGGTCTGGTCGGCCCGAACGGGTCAGGCAAGACGACGATGGTCAATGTGATGACCGGGTTCTATCCACCTAACGCCGGGACGGTCGAAATCTTTGGCAAGCGCGTAACGGGTCTGGCCCCGCACCGTGTCGCCAAGCTGGGTGTAGCAAGGACGTTTCAAAACCTTGCACTGTTCAAGGGCATGAGCGTGCTGGACAACATCCTGGTCGGTCGTCACACCCATATGCGCCCCAGCTCTTTGGCCACGCTGTTTTACTGGGTTTGGGCGCAACGCGAAGAACTGGCCAACCGGCGCATCGTCGAAGATATCATCGATTTCATGCAGTTGCAGGACATCCGCGACGAACTGGTGGACGTTATCCCGATGGGGCTGCAAAAGCGGGTGGAACTGGCCCGCGCGCTGGTGGCCGAGCCGCGCTTTTTGATTCTGGACGAGCCAATGGCCGGGATGAATCAAGAGGAAAAGGAATATATCGCCCGTTTCATTCTGGATGCCCGCGACGAGCGCGGCGTAACCATCTTGTTGATCGAGCACCACATGGACGTAGTTACAGCGCTGTGCGACCGCGTCACGGTCCTGTCTTACGGCGAGGTAATCGCGCAAGGCGAACCGAAGTCCGCCATCGCAGATCCGGCCGTGGTCAAAGCCTACATTGGGGCGCGGGCCGCAGCCCGTCATGCGGGGATTGTCGCATGAGCGCGCAGGGTTCCGTCAAAGGATGGCCGGTCACGGACAAGGGCGAACCCGCGACCCTGATCGGTGCGCTGGCATCCAACGCCGCCGAAGTACCAACCCGCATCGGATTTCGGGAACGCGAATACGGGATCTGGCGCGAATGGAACTGGGTTCAGGTGCTGGACGATGTTCTGGCGCTGGCTGCGGGGTTTGAAATGCTGGGTCTGACACCCGGGCGCGCCCTGACCGTCGTGGGTGACAACCGGGCGACGATCTATTTTTCGATGCTGGCCGCCAACGTTCTGCGGGCCTTTTCCTCGCCGGTATTTCCCGATGTCCCGGTGTCGGAATTCCAGATGTATGTGCGTTTTGGTGCCCCGGACATCGCCTTGGCCGAAGATCAAGAACAGGTCGACAAGCTGCTGGACCTGCGCGAAAAAACAGGCCATCCCGCCACGATCGTCTATGACGACCCGCGCGGCATGGCCGCCTACACCCAGACGGGACTGATAGCCCTCAGCGAAGTTCAGGCCCGTGGTCGTGCGCGCCTGAAAGCCGAACCGGGCTTGGCCGCAGACCTTGTGGCCCGCGCACAACCCGAGGATATCGCCGTTCTGCTGTATTCATCAGGAACGACCGGCACCCCAAAGGGAATCCCGCTGCGCCACCGGAACGTCGTTGGCGGCATCGCAAACGCCAAGGCAGGCGGGTACTTCAAAGAAGGGGAACGCCTGTTCGCCTATCTGCCCACGGCATGGGTTGGGGACTTTGTGTTCACGTTGGGCGCGGGCACCATCCTGCGCTCGACAATCAACATCCCGGAACGACAGGAAACCGCGCTGCACGATCTGCGAGAGGTGGCGCCGACGTTTTATCTGGCTGCGCCCCGGGCCTGGGACAACATGCTGACGCGGGTTCAGGTCGGCATCGCAGACAGCACACCTCTCAAGCGGCGGCTGTATGAGTATTTCATTCCTCGGGCTATCGACCTGGAACGTCGACGCCTGAAGGGGCAGCCCATCACCATGGGGGACCGGATTAACGACTGGCTGGGCAACATTCTGATCTATGCCCCGATCAAGGACTATCTGGGTCTGAGTCATGCCGAACGCGCCTATACAGGTGGCGAGGCAATGGGCGAGGACACGTTCTTGTTCTTTCGCGCGCTTGGCATCAAGCTGAAGCAGTTTTACGGGCAGACTGAAACCTGCGCCCTGTCAGCGGCGCAAGTCGAGGGCAGCGTCCAGATCAACACTGTAGGCCGCGCGATGCCCGGCGTAGAGGTCCGTATTGACGATAGCGGAGAGATCCTGATCCGGTCGGCCTCGGTGTTCGAAGGCTATGCCGACAACCCCGAGGCCACCGCCGAGGCCCTGACACCCGACGGTTGGCTGCGGACCGGCGACGCGGGCTACCTTGAGCCAGATGGCGACCTTGTCGTACTGGGCCGTGTCAGCGAACTTGTGCAGACTGCGGGCGGTGACCGCTTTATTCCGAACTTCATCGAGAACCGATTGAAGTTCAGCCCCTACATCCGCAACGTTGCGATCGTGGGCGCGGACCGCGATCACCTGACCGCAATCATCTGCATCGACTATGAAGCTACGGGCTATTGGGCCGAGCAACGATCGATTTCCTATTCGTCTTACGCTGACCTGTCGCAGCGCTCCGAGGTGCTGGACCTGATCGCAGGTGAAATCGTCAAAGTGAACGAGTTGCAGCCAGCGCCTCTGCGCATCCGCCGTATTGTCAACCTGCATAAGGACTTTGACGCCGACGATGGCGAAATCACCCGCACCCGAAAACTGCGCCGCAAGGTGATCGAGAAAAACTATGCCGTGTTGGTGAACGCGCTTTACGACGGGTCCAGCACGGTCATGTTCGACGCAACGATCAGCTATGAGGACGGCCGGCAAGGCAGCCTGCGCCGCGATCTCAACATCCGGGAGGTTTGACGGATGGACACGATCCTTTTGATGGAACTTGCGATCAACGGTGTGTTCGTGGGGCTGATGTATGCCCTGGTCGCCGCCGGAATCGTGCTGATCTACAAGACATCCGGCATCGCCAATCTGGCGCAAGGGGCGCTGGCGATGACCGGGGCCTATGCTGTGCTCCTGTTCTCCAACGGTTTTGGCCTGCCGATGTGGGCCGCAATCCCGGTGGCGATGGTGGTCATGTTCGGCTTTGGCGTCCTGACCGAGCGCATCGCATTGCGTCGCATGATCGGGCAACCCGTCATCATGGTCATCATGCTGACCATCGGGTTGGAAATCTTCCTGCGCGGGGCGTTGCCTGGCTTTTTTGGCGCTGCGGTCAAGCGGTTGAACATAGGCATTCCAAACGCGCCGCTGTTCATCGGTGATCTGCTGTTGAACCGGGCCCTGTTGATCGGGGGCAGCGTATCGCTGGGACTGATCTTGCTGTCGATCGTTTTCTTCAACTCCCGCTTTGGTATCATCATGCGGGCCGTGTCGGACAACCAGACGGCAAGCTGGTCCGTGGGCATCCGGGTTGAACGCGCGATTGCTGTGGCCTGGGGTCTTTCGGCCGTCATGGCGACAACCTCGGGTGTCTTGTGGGGATCAACCCAAGGGGTGGACTGGTCGTTGTCGCTGCTGCTTATCAAGGCGCTGGCGATTGCCATTCTGGGTGGGCTGGATTCCATCGTCGGCGTGCTGATCGCCGGGGTGATCGTGGGCCTGGCCGAAAGCATGGCGACCGGCATTCTGGATCCCATCGTTGGCGGCGGAACCCGGGATGTGGTGGCGTCGGTCATCATCATGCTGACACTTTTGCTGCGCCCGCATGGCCTGTTTGGCCGCGAACATATTGAGAGGGTCTGATGTTTTTCCGCAAAGCCGGTATCAGCCACACCCGTTACCAAGACGAACGTCAGCTGTGGCCCCTGCCCATCGACCGCTATGCGGTCGTGGCGGTCCTAGTGCTGATGATCGCGGCACCCTTCCTGGTAGATCGACTGTATGTCGTCAGTTATCTTTTGCCGTTGATAATCTGGTCAACCGCAGCGCTGGGACTGAACTTCTTGATGGGGGGGGCCGGGCAGATCCACCTTGGCTATGGTGCCGTAATCGGGATCGGCGCCTATACCTCGGTGCACATGATGCGCGCGGGTGTCCCCCTGGAAATATCCATGATCGGCGGCGGTGTTCTGGCGGCTATGGTAGGGATCGTGTTTGGCGCCACGGCGCTTCGGGTCAAAGGGCTTTACCTGGCGATGGCGACGCTGGCGATGCAGTACATCGTGGACTTTGTCATCATCCAGTTTCCGTCGATCAGTGGCGGCACACAGGCCTCGCTGAGCGTGCCACCCGTCACATTTCTGGGCTTTGCTGTCGAAGGCGACAAAGCCCCCTATTACGTCGCGCTTTTCATCTGCGCCATCGTCACGCTGTTCATGTTGAACGTTCGTCGAACATCGCTGGGGCGGGCCTTGGCTGCGGTGCGCGAAAAGGACTATGCGGCCTCGATCATCGGGGTGGACCCCTTTCGATACAAACTGCTGGCGTTCTGGGTCAGCTCCTTCATCGGCGGCCTGATGGGATCGGTGTTGGCCGTCTGCTTCTACCGCGCGATTTCCCCGGATCAGTTCCATCTGGATCTGTCGATCCAGTTGGTGGCGATGGTCATCGTGGGCGGATTGGGCAGCGTGCTCGGAGTCTATTTTGGCGTGGCGCTGATCTTGTTTGCCCCCATCGTGCTGAACCAGTTGATCGGCGCGATCTCCGAACAGTTCGGCCTGTCGATCACCAACGATCTGCGCGCCCACCTTCCCCTCATGCTTTACGGCGGCCTTATCATGGGCTTCTTGCTGATCGAGCCGCTGGGGCTTGCAAAAATCTATGGGAATATTCGAAATTACTTCCTGGTTTGGCCGTTCCGCCATTCCCGGCAGTGATCACTGCAACGAAACCAAGGGAGGAAATACCATGGCTTTGACACGCCGCAAGGTTCTGACGGGGGCTGCTGTCGCGGCGCTTGCGTCGCAACTGCCGGTGCGGGTCGCATTTGCACAGGACAAGACTGTGCGCTTTGCTTTCCCGCAGGACTTTACGAAAATATATACGTTCGTCACCTCGGAATACAGTCAGGGGCAGATGGACTACATCAGCCTGATCAACGGCCGTGGGGGGATCAACGGCTATACCATTCAGGCCGACGTCAGCGACCATGGCAACGACCAGCCCCGCGCGATCGAGGCCTATGAGCGCGCCAAATCACAGGGGGCCGTGTTGATCGACCCCCTCTCGACGCCGGTTGCCCGCGCACTGGTTCCGCGCGCGTTGCAAGACCAGATGAACCTGATCACTGCCTTCTCGGGGCGGTCTGACGCCGCTGACGGCACTGCGTTTCCCTACGTCTTGCCGTTGTCACCGAACTACTGGACACAAGCCGGCCTGCTGATCGAATTCTTCAAGCAGCAAGACGGCGGGTCCCTGAAGGACAAGACGATCTGCTACGTGCACATCGACACGCCCTTTGGCAAAGAGCCGCTGCCGATCCTTGAAAAGCTGGCGGAAAAGGAAGGGTTCAAACTGCAAGCCTTCCCCTATACCCCGCCGGGCAATGACCAGTCTGCAATCTGGCCACAAGTCCGCCGGGCACGCCCGGATTGGGTCATGTTCTGGGGCGCTGGCGTCGGCCAGACCGTCGCGCTGACCGAAGCCGCCCGCAACGGGCTCGACATGTCGCGCGTGTCAGGCAGCGTCTGGGTCTCGGAA
>JAUSPL010000574.1 GCA_030656535.1 Gemmobacter sp. | reverse complement strand
GATCGTCTTGATTGCGGCGGCCTGTGCGTTCACCTGGTCATGCAGGTTGTACGCGATATTGGCATAGCACGCCTCTTTCATGATCTGTTGCACACCAGCGTCGAGGCCGTCCCAGACGCCCTTGTTGATGATGATGCTGTCCCACGACGAGGGCTGATGCCAACCGGGGAAGTAATAATATTTGGTCACGCGCTGAAACCCGAGCCCCACATCAAGCTGCGGTGCCGAAAACTCTGCCGCGTCGATCCGGCCGGTTTCGAGGCTGACAAAGATTTCGCCAGCGGGAACAAGTTGGGTGTTGGCGCCCAGTTTGGCCAGCGTCATGCCGCCCAGACCGGCGATGCGCATGTTCAGACCCTTGAGGTCGTCAGGTGTGTTGATTTCCTTGTTGAACCAACCGCCTGCCTCGGCACCGACAAGGTGGCAGGGCAGAACGACTACGCCGTGGGGGTCATAGGCCTTCTGGATGATTTCCAGCCCGCCGCCGTTGAACATCCAGGCAAGCGCGATGTCGGGCTCCGGGCCAAAGGGCATCGAGCCGACAAGGTTCGCCACCGGGATCTGCTGTGCCCAGTAGCCGATCCAGTCAAAGCCCATCGGCAATGCGCCCGAGGACACGGCGCCGAACACTTCGAACGGAGGCACAAAGTCGCCTGCGCCGTGAACGTTGATCGTGACCTTGCCGCCGGTCATCAGGCTGACGCGTTCCGCCCAAAGCTTTGGGCTTGGCCCAATCGACGGCACGTTCAGTCCGAACACGCTTTGCAGATCAAAGGTCTGAGCTGTCGCGGGGGCTACGGCCCCTGCAAGAATACCGGCAGCCGCAACTGCCGCCAAAAGGCGTTTTGTCATGTCTTCCTCCCTGAACCGCGCAGGCATTGACTGCCGACGCCTCCCCACGCCGCGCAGATTCCTGCTTGGCATGAGGAAAACATTAGTTATAGTCGAATTAGTTTGCAACAAACAAATTTTAGGGTGCAAACGGTGCGGGGAGAGAGGACAGCAATGGACGGAATATCGTGTGCGGTCGCAGTCGTGACCGGCGCAGCCCAAGGCAATGGCCGCGCGATTGCGCTGGGTCTGGCACGGGCGGGTGCCGTCGTTGCTGTAGGAGACCTGCAGGAATCCGGGGCGCAGGAAACTGCACAGATGATTCAAGATGCGGGCGGTAAAGCCTTCGGTATGGGTCTGGATGTGACGGACCCTGCTTCTTGCGCGTCTTTTGCGGCGGCCGTTGCGGCGCAGCTTGGTTCGGCGGCGATCCTTGTGAACAACGCTGGCATCATCCGCCGCACCCCGGTCGATTCAGACGGGTTTGAATCGGACTGGGCAGCCGTCATGGCCGTGAACGCGACCGGGCCGATGCTGGTGACGCGGGCGTTTCTGGCGCAACTGCGGGAAACGCGCGGGCGGATCATCAATCTTGGTTCGATCATGTCGCTGCGCGCGGGCCCCGGCCTGTCGGGCTATGCTGCGTCAAAGGGGGCTGTGCTGCAACTGACCCGCGCTTTGGCGCAAGAACTGGCCCCGGACGGCATTCGTGTCAACGCCATTGCGCCCGGCGTGATCGACACGCCGATGACCGAAGCGACCCGCGCCAACCCCGAGGCGATCGGGCGGTTCATGGCGCATACGCCCATGGGTCGAACGGGCCAACCTGAAGAACTGGTCGGACCAGTGCTGTTTCTGGCTTCGGCGATGTCGTCCTATGTGACGGGCGCGCTGCTGCCAGTGGACGGCGGCTATCTGACAGCATGAGAGGACTGACATGAAACGGCATGATGTAGATGTTCTGGTGGTCGGATCCGGCGCAGGGGGGCTTGCGACTGCGGTCGCGGCTGCGCACCGGCGGCTGTCGGTTCTGGTGGTGGAAAAGGAACCCGTGTTTGGCGGCACAACTGCGCGGTCGGGTGGCTGGATGTGGGTGCCGGGCAACGGCCCCGCGCGTCGGGCGGGTGTCGTCGACAGCGCCGAAAAGGCGCGGACCTATCTGCAACACGAGGCTGGTGCGCATTTTGATGCAGCCCGGGTTGATGCTTTTCTGGAGGCTGGCCCCAAAGCGGTCCAGTTCTTTGAAGACAACACCACGTTGCAGTTTGATCTGGGTCCGACCTTTGCGGACTATCATCCTGATGCGCCAGGCGGCATGGATGGTGGGCGCTCGATCGTTGCGCGCCCTTTTGATGGTCGCGAACTGGGCCCGGAGATTAGGCGCCTGCGTCCACCGTTGGCCGAAATCACCTTTCTGGGGATGATGATCGGGTCCGGCAGGGAACTGCTGCACTTTTTCAACGTCCTGCGGTCGCCGGTATCGGCGTTCTTCGTTGGCAAGCTGTTCCTGAAATTCCTGCGAGACATGGCTTTCCACGGGCGCCCGATGCGGTTGATGAACGGCAACGCGCTGGTCGGGCGGTTGGTGAAGTCCTGTTTCGACAAGGGCGTGCCAATCTGGACCAACTCGGCAGTGACCCGGTTGGTTCGTGACGACAGCGGTGCCATTACCGGCGCCATCGTCGCCACGCCGCAAGGCGAGGTCGAGGTCGTCGCTGCGCGTGGCGTCGTTTTGGCGGCAGGCGGGTTTCCACAAGATGCGGTGCGGCGTGCGGCGTTGATGCCACACGCACCGTCAGGACATGAGCATGTGTCACCAGCCCCGCCCGGCAACACCGGGGACGGGCTTCGGCTGGGCGAATCTGTCGGGGGCGTTGTGGATACGTCGTTGCCCCATTCGGCTGCTTGGGTGCCGATTTCACGCCCGCGGCGCAAGGATGGAACCCTGGGCACCTTTCCGCATTTCGTGGACCGATCCAAGCCTGGGGTGATCGCGGTCACCCGGTCTGGCCGTCGCTTTGTGAACGAAGCCCATTCCTATCACGACTTTTGCCAGGCAATGGTCGCGCGCTGCAAGGAAGAAGGCAGCGAGAACGCGGCCTGGTTCATCACCGACCATCGGGCATTCCGCAAATACGGGCTGGGGTTCGCCAAGCCCGCGCCGGTGCCCTACAGCAGCCTGATAAGGGATGGCTATCTGATCTGCGGGAAAACCCTGACGGATCTGGCAGAACAGATCGGGGCAGATGGGCCCGCGTTGCAGGCAACGGTTGCAGAGTTCAACCGCCATGCCGAACAAGGCGAAGACCCCGCATTTGGCAAGGGCTCGACCAGCTACAACCGCAGCTTGGGCGACCCCGAACACAAGCCAAACCCCTGTGTCGCACCGCTGAAACAAGGGCCGTTCTATGCAGTCCGGTTGTATGTCGGTGATCTGGGGACGTTTGCCGGGTTGAAGACCAACGAAAACGCGCAGGTGCTGGATGCAGACGGGCGCGCGATGAAGGGGCTCTATTCCGCTGGAAACGACGCAGCCAGCATCATGGGCGGCAATTATCCGGGTGGCGGCATCACCCTGGGGCCCGCGATCACCTTTGGCTATATTGCCGCGCGGCATATGTCGGGCGCCAATGACTGATACAGCCGCGCCAAACATGCTGCGCACAGGTTTGGGCGTTTTGCTGGGGATGCTGGCCGTGCTGGGCTGGGGCATCTACAATGTCGGGGCCGAGATCGGGCAAGCTCAGGGGTTTCGTCCCGCCGATCTGACCATGCTGCGGTTTGGCGTGGGCGCGTTGGTCTTGCTGCCGTGGTTCTTGTGGCGGGGGTGGCGGCTGAACCAGCGTCGGCTTGTCATTCTGGCGCTGGTGGTTGGGCCGGTCTTTGCCATGATGTTCAATGCCGGGTTTCGGTTGGCACCGCTGGCACATGCCGTTGTCATCGGACCGGGAATGTCGGTGCTGATGGCGTTGTTTCTGGTGCGGGTCATCGACGGGCAGCGCATAAGTCTGCGACGGATGCTGGCGCTTGGGTTGCTGGTCGCGGGGCTGGTGGTGATCGGGCTGGACCGCGGCGCGCCCAAATCCTTGACCGGATCGGTTCTGCTGGGGGATCTGTGTTTCATTGGCTCGGGATCGTTGTGGGGCCTTTATTCCTATTTGCTGGGACGTTGGAAAATGCCGCCGGTTGAAACGACCGCTGGGGTCGCATTGTATGCCTCGGTGGTGTTCGTGCCGCTGTATCTGATCGTCTGGGGCATTCCTGATCTTGGGCGCGCGCTGTGGTTGGAGCAGGCGTTGTATCAGGGCCTGATCGGGGGCAGCGGTGCGCTGGTGGCTTTTGCCGGCGCGGTGTCGGTGATGGGG